>JAQWOT010000214.1 GCA_029245725.1 SAR324 cluster bacterium
CTGCTTGATCTGTCACATCATCTCCACAGATTCTGCGTGCTCGGCACGCATGTAGTGAATCTTACCTATCCCGACACCATGCTCACCGGTGCAAGTCCCTCCCATTTTCAAGCCCGCTCAATCAACCGATCATTCAACTGCTGAAATTGCTTCAAATCTTCTGCCCCGTTGGCTGGATCAATCAAGAAGAGTAGATGAAAATTTCCATCCCCCACATGACCAACAATGGGTACCATGAGGTTTGATGCGTCGATGTCAGCCCGAGTTTTTAGAATACACTCCGCTAGTCGAGAAATAGGCACGCAAACATCGGTAGGCCAACCCTTACAGCCTGGTTTGAGAGCCATCGCTGCATAGTAGGCATCATGTCGAGCATCCCACAGGTTTCTCTCGTTCTGCTTCATCGGTGGCCCACCGGAAGCTTCCCCCACCTTTTTCACCAGCCAGTTCTCCAACCAATTGCGACTGTTCTTCCACCCAGCGTTGCGTTCCATTGAATTCAAAGAAAAGGGTGGGCTTTTTGGGATAGTCTAGGTTGGAATACTGATTCAGGGCATCCATCTGAACCTCATCCAGCAACTCTACACGTGCTACGGGTAGCCCGGAATGCATCACAGAGATAACCGTGTTGACTGCCCCAGCGAGAGTCTCAAAAGAGCAGATAGCTGCGGAGATTGCTTCTGGAATTCCGTGCAGGTGTAGCTGAATCTCTGTAATGATGCCCAGTGTGCCTTCAGAGCCTACCAATAGGCGCGTCAGATCGTAGCCTGCGGAAGACTTTCGGGAACGCGTACCGGTCAGGATTCTTCCTTCAGCGTTGATCACCGTCAGACCCAACACATTTTCACGCATGGTTCCATAGCGGACCGCATTGGTGCCTGCAGCCCGGGTTGCCACCATTCCAAATGGAAGCATCCGCACCAGGATCAATTGGAAAAAACAGATTCGCTGATCGTAGGTGCTCGTTAAGTTGCTTGCGGGTTACTCCTGCTTGCATCCGACAGTCGAGATCATTTTCGTTGACTTCGAGTACTTGATTCATCCTTGAAAGATCGAGGCTAATCCCTCCATGAAGTGCTGCGATGTGTCCCTCCAGAGATGTTCCTGAACCAAAGGGGATGATTGGAATCCGATACCCCACACAACACTTGACGATCTCAGTAACTTCCTCGTTACTCTCCACGAAAGCGACAGCATCAGGTGGATGAACCTCGTGGAAGGAGGCGTCTTTCCCATGTAACTGGCGTACATCGCTTGCTGTAGAGAGGCGATTGCCCAGAAGTGCCTTCAATTCCGATAAACACTGCTCAAGGTCTGTGGCTTGCGGCTTTTGGTGTGGGAGACTCATGTGGGTTCTCCAGAGTGGGTTTATTGCAGAAAGCTAGATTGTCCGTTCATTCACTTTTCTTCAGTGGCCACACCAATTCTTCATAGTTTCCGTCTCGCCATGCCCTTAATCTTAGGTACTCACAGAAAACATCAGGTTTGTAAATCGACTTACCTAGCAGCATCCGTACACATTCCTGTATGCCTTCGATAATCGAAGGATGAGGGTGTATCAGTTCAGCTAATTCACCAATCCCTTTTTGCATGGAGATCAGTAGGGCTACAGCCTGGATAGCGCTGGAGGCATGTTCTCCAATGGCACGCATCCCAAGTATTCGCATCTCCTCGTCATCTGTTACCACAATCTTGAAAAAACCTTCACTGTGGCGCATTGCGATTGCGCGTGGGATGCAGCGGTAATCGAAGGAGGCCACTCGGAAGGGGGCCCCTGCTTTGCGAGCCTGTGCTTCGTTCATTCCTACCCCAGCGACCTCTGGAGCGAGGAACATAATGGTAGAGATATTTTCGTAGATCAGAGGTCGGCCTGGTTGACCAAAGATTTTTTCCACGGCATGTCTGCCTTCGAGTTCCCCTACGTTGACAAGGGCGATATCCGCAGTCATGTCTCCTACAGCGTAGATGTTGGACAGGTTTGTGGAAGTGTCTTCATCGTCAATGCAGCCAGCTCGATCCAGTCTCACTCCCAATTCACGGGCTCCAGTGTTTTCAATGTTGGGTACTCGACCAATGGAGATCAATGCTCGTTCAACCTGATGAGTTTCTTCACCTTGCGGAGTTCCAATAACGTACTCAACTTCTCCACTGACAATTTTCATGGAAAGCAGAGAGGATTGTCGATGGATCGTCACCCCACTTTTTTCAAGATTACGCTCTAAAATTTTGGTCAGATCCTCATCTTCAAAGGGAAGAATACGGTCATCTCGGGCAATCAAGCGGACATCGGTGTTCCCAAAATTTGAGAAAATACTGGCGAACTCACAGCCGATCACCCCAGCCCCAACAATGATCAGACTCTTCGGGAAAGAACGAAGACCACTCATGCCGTCACTGGTCATGATGATGCACTCGTCCACATCCACATTGGGTAGCATCCGAGGACGGCTCCCGGTCGCGATGATAGTGTAGTGGGATTTCACTACGTAGGGCTCAAACTCACCTCGCATTTCGATCTTGGTTGGTGTGAGTAAACGACCACTTCCCTTGACAAAACGGAAATTTTCTCCATCACGATGAACAATTTGTCTTAGGTGCTCTTCCAACTGAGCAGAACGTTCGTAGACGGCATTATCAACCTCTTCCAAGATGCTACCAAAGGGGATCTGAGGCATTTTCATTCCGTAGCTGTCCAACTTATGACGCATGGAGGCAATTTCCTTGGAGAGCTCCCAGAACGTCTTGGAAGAAAGTGCTCCGTTGTAGACCCCGGCTCCTCCCAATCGGCTTCTCTCCACGAGAATGACTTTCTTACCAAAATCAACGGCACGCATTGCGGCAGCATAGCCCGAAGGTCCTCCTCCTAGTACGCACAAGTCGTAATTTTCCATCCCTTTCTCCTTTGCCGATATTGATCAGTCTGTGTTGACTTTATGAAGTGAATTAATCCAGTTCCTGTGTGGTGCGTAGCAGGTCTGTATAGCGTTCTGCTCGACGGATCAGTTGAGCTTGTCCATCTTTTACCAAAACTTCTGCTGGCCGTGGACGAGAATTATATTGGGAACTCATGGAAAAACCGTAGGCTCCAGCATCTGCAATCACAAGGCAGTCTCCCACTACGGTTTTTGGCAGGTCACGTTGGATGTTGCCTTGATCGACACTAAAAAAATCTCCAGTTTCACAGACATTTCCCACCACAGCCACTGTCTCGAGTTCATCTTCCATTCGGGAGGCATTCCAAATCCTGTGATAGGAACCATACATGGTTGGACGCACCAAGTGATGAAAACCGGAATCAGTGCCAACAAATTGATATTCGGGAGTGTGTTTACGGTTAGTGACGCTCAACAGCAGAAATCCAGCTGGTCCAACAAGATAGCGCCCAGGCTCGAGCTTCATTGAGAGAGGACGACCATATTCCTTGCAGAATTTTTCAAATCTCTCCGTCATCTGTTGGCCTAGTGCATTTACATCCATTTCTTGTTGTTCAGGACGATAAGGAATGCCAAAGCCACCCCCAAAATCAATGAATTCCAGTTCGGTGAAACGTTCTGCGAGTGCAAGAATCATTTCCATCGCTTCTAACATTGGTTCAGGTGCAAAAATGCCAGTACCAATGTGGGACTGAATCCCGATGATGCGTAGGCTATAGCACTGAGCCAGTTCTTGAGCCTGCTCCAGTTGATCATAGTAGATGCCAAACTTAGAGCGTGGCCCTCCTGTGATACAGTGAGCGTGATGCCCAGCACCGACTCCTGGATTAACCCGTAATGAAATATTTTGTCCAGAGTAGCGCTTTCCGAAGTGTTCTAGCGTCAATAAAGAGCCGATGTTGAGTGGAACTCCATTTTCCACGCAGAAGTCCAATTCTTCTGGAGCAGTGTTGTTACCTGTGAACAAAATTTGTTCTGGCCTGTAACTGCAGTCGAGTGCCAGTTGCACTTCAAAAGGAGAGACGGCGTCAATCCAAGCGCCTTCTTCTAGCAAAATCTTCAGGATTGAAGGGTTGGAGTTGGCCTTCATTGCGAAGTGTAACTGCAGTCTTTGCTGTTGATGTAATTCCTCAAAGCAGTTCAGCAGACGGCGACACTGACTCCGAAGGGAGTCCTCTTCATAGACATAGAGAGGAGAGCCAAAGTTGGTACGAAGGGCTTCCACACTCAGTCCACCGAGGTGCAGTTGGTTGTTCTGAATCTCCATGTTTTCTAAGAGGGTACGAGGTGGTCAGGATTTGTGATACAAAATCGGAGGGGATACACTGATTTTAAGTAGAACCCCAGCATCTTGTCGATAGTAGATCTGGAAAAATTTCTATGTTGATGGAAATCGAAACTCAGGGCAACTTCAAGTCGACCCAGACGAGACGATGATCAGAACTTGGTTTGAGCCAAGTTGCCTCTGTTTCATCGGGGTTGGGCCAAAAAACTCCACCATGCAGAATTTCCAGTTCCTGAGCCGGGAGCACGTAATCGACTCGTAACCCCCAAGCAGCGGTGTCTTCAGCAGGATCTCCCCTGTGTGGAGGATTTCGGGGTTTTTGGAATTTTCCACCTTCACTGCGTGGAACCCGATTATCATGCCAAACGGCAGGATGAATACGCTCATGCTCCAATAATTGGCGAACCACTTGATTGTAACAGTCACCATCGACGGGATCTGCGTTCAGATCTCCCAGAACAACAAACAGATTTTTAGAATACAGGCCACCAAATTTACCTGCATCATCAATCAAATAATTCGTATGCTCCCCGCCACTTAGGTAGTCACTCCAGAAACGAATCTCGTCATGATTTCGTCGACCATTACGGTTTTCTGGCCCATCAAAAACTGGTGGTGTTGGGTGCGATAGTAGTAGATGCAATCGATGCCCATGAACCGACACAGGGACGTCCACATGGTTCTTGGAAGAGAGCCGCAGAATGTCCAACTCGTCTTTTGAATACCAATCCCCTTGTCCCAGCCGGTCGGGGTGATCTGGTAACAAAGCGCCAGGAAGATCACGCCAGAGAAATTTCTGGAAAGTCCGAATTTTTTCTCTCTCCATCTCGTATTGGGAGAGAAGAACAAAAGCATACTGGCCGGGAAAGTTCCCAAATCCCAACGTATCCCCTGGACTGTCTAGCCTCCCATCACGATCTAAGTCAAAACCGCTCGGTATCCCAGTGTTGGAAGGAGCGACATAGACATGAGGATAGGAAATCGGCTTCAACTCATGTTGTGAACGCTGAAGATAGTTGCTTTGCAATAAGCCGACGGATTCACCAGACTCATCAAAGTCGAACTCGTTGAGCATTACAATACTCGGACGAACTCTCTGCAGAATCGCTGCAATATTTTGTATTTGGAGATCTGAGGTGGAGCGTAACCGTTGCTTCAAACCGTTGGGTTGCTGAGCACTTAAAGCAACATTGAAGGTGGCAATTCGCAGAATCTTTTCAGATTTTTTTTCAGAATCAAAGCGCAAAGGAACCTGTAGTCCAATCTGAAAAGAACTCTGAAATCCATGGCTGGCAATCAGTAGTAGACAACCAAGGAAGCCAGCACATCTCATGCTTCATCTTGAGTTTCTCGGTACTGGGCGGATTGCCATTGTTGTAGCTGGGTGTGGCGAAAAGCTGAGAAATTGCCTGCTAAAATGGCATCTCGAGAATCACGCATCAATTGCAGATAGAAGTGTAGATTGTGCAGTGTGTTCAAGCGCATGGCGAGAATCTCATTACACTGGTAAAGATGACGCAGGTAGGCTCGACTATAATGCTGGCAGGTGTTGCACTTACAATTTGGATCCAGCGGGCGTTCATCCTCACGATACTTAGCTTGCTTGATGGAGACCTTACCCTCTGAAGTAAAGAGATTGCCGTTTCTTGCATTTCGGGTCGGCATCACACAGTCAAACATGTCGATCCCGGCCTCAATTCCAGCCAAGAGGTCTTCTGGCTCTCCGACCCCCATCAGGTAACGTGGAGTTGCTGCAGGCATCTCATGAGCAACGTGGTCCAGAACGTAGTACATTTCTTCTTTAGATTCTCCAACACTCAGACCACCCAATGCATAACCGTCAAAGCCAATTTCAGTCATCTGTTCCAGGCTTTGGCGACGCAGATCCAGTTCGCCACCTCCCTGGACAATGCCAAAGAGTGCCTGGTCAGTTTTCCGCGCCTCTTTGCAACGCCTTCCCCAGCGAGTTGTAAGCTCTAAAGACTCCTGCAATTTCTCATAACTAGCTGGCAGTTTGGGACATTCGTCAAAAATCATCATGATGTCAGAACCAAGATTCTCTTGAATGCCAACCGAAATCTCTGGGGTCAACCAGAAAGAGCTTCCGTCCAAATGACTTTGGAAGCGAACCCCTTCCTCACTCCGCTTGTGTAGTTTGGCAAGGGAGAAGACCTGAAAGCCTCCACTGTCTGTCAGAATTGGCCGATCCCAGTTCATGAAGCGATGCAGACCACCAAGCTTGGCAATTAAAGAGTCACTAGGCCGTAAGTGCAAATGATAGGTATTTCCAAGGATGATTTCTGCCCCAATATCCTTTAATTCTTCAGGGGTCATGGCCTTGACGGTTCCAAGTGTTCCCACGGGCATAAAAATCGGGGTATGGATCGAACCTCTAGGGGTTTCTATCTTTCCGGCTCGTGCTTTGCCGTCCTGTGCCTGAAGGACAAATGTAATCATGCTGTGTTCCCTAAGCTGCAGGGAAAAGGCTTGTTGTTTTGGGGCAATCCGTTCATTCTAATAATATTTTTCACAGTCAAAGACTTCCGTCGCCTGACTTCCGTCCAACCCGCTTTCTCTTCCAAATGGAATCCGAAAACGCCTCCCCTCTGCTGGACTTTGTCGTCAACTATTTCACATTCTACTACGTCAGTCTGCTGCTTTTTTTGATTGCTGGAGTGCTGATGCTGTGGCGTACTTTCCGGCGTCGAAAAAGAACTCCAGGCAATCGACTAAAAACCCACCTAAGTTTTCGTTATCTGAACGACCGCTTCGACTCGGACGTAGATTCCCTTCAACGAGAACTCCAGAAGCATCCATTTTTACCCAAGGCAGCGCTTAAATTACTTCGTAAGGCACAGAAAAAAGAAGGGAAGAGTGAGGAACAAGAGGCAAAGTCAGATTCCCAAACCACCCTGGAAAAAATCAAGGAGCAACTGGACAGCGGACTGAGTACGGAAGAGGTGATCGGAAAACACTCCAATCGTGTTTATGTCCTTTCCTTCACCGGTAACATAATGGCCAGTGCCGTTGAACAACTACGCGAAGAAATATCGTTCCTGCTGCAGATTGCCCTTCCTTCTGACGAAATTGTAGTCCAATTGACTAGTCCTGGTGGAGCTGTCGCCCAGTATGGTTATGCCAGTTCGCAGCTATTACGATTGCGTCAAGCTGGCTTAAATTGCACAGTTTGCGTAGACACTGTTGCAGCTAGTGGTGGCTATATGATGGCAGCCGCAGCTCAAAAAATCATTGCGGCTCCTTTCGCTTTTCTTGGTTCAATTGGTGTTGTAGCAAGTGTGCCGAATTTTCATCGTGTTCTTCAGCGTAATGAAATCGACTACTACCTCTTCACAGCAGGCGAGTACAAGCGTACAGTGACTCCCTTCGCTGAAGTGACAGAGGAAGCACGTGAAAAATTCCAAGCCGATCTGTCTGCGATTCATCAAGCCTTCAAGGACCATGTCACACAATATCGAGAGGGCTTGGATATTGAGCAAGTAGCGACAGGCGAATATTGGTTGGCGTCCAAAGCCTTGGACCTGAAATTAGTGGATGAGCTGATGACGAGTGACGACTATTTACACGGCAAGATGGAAGAGGGCTTTGATGTGATCGAGATCCACACTGTTGAAGAGCGTAAGCCACTAGAGCGATTGCTACAGCAGGGTGCTCAACTCTTTCAACGTGTTCTGCAGTCTCGTCTCCCCCTGCCGGATTCCCAGCCACTTGATGTTCGTGAATACTACCGCTGAATTCATCGATGTGTCGAGTCGTTTATAATTGGAAGGGAGGGGTTGGTAAGTCCACTGTTGCCCGCAATCTCGCAGCAATTGCCACCCAGGAAGGAAAGCGAGTTTTGCTTGTGGATCTGGATCCACAAGGCAACTCCACACATTACCTGCTGGGTCGACCTGGGTAGGAAATTTCTCCTAATGGCTTTGATTGCTTCAATGACTGGCTACACTTCACAAGTAGAGTAGGCGGACCGAGGGCGTGTATTCATTCTTCTCCATTTCTAGGGCTTGATGTTCTGCCCTCCCATCCAGAGTTGGAAGAATTACAGGCCAAGCTGGAGATGCACTACAAGATGTGCAAATTGAGAGAACTCTTGTTGTCATTATCGGAGTACGATGAAATTTTTCTGAACACCCCACCAGCGTGGAATTTCTTCACTAGATCCGCTTTGATTGCATCAGAGTGTTGTTTGATTCCTTTCGATTGTGACGCTTTCTCGCGTCAGGCACTGTAGACCCTGTTGCAACAAGTCTGTGAAATCAGCTCCGATCACAATCCGCAGCTAGAGGTGGACGGGATTGTGGCTAACCAGTTTCAGCCACGAGCCCGATT
>JAQWOT010000215.1 GCA_029245725.1 SAR324 cluster bacterium
TATAAATTAATTATTTTGATTATCCTCTCTTAGCAGCTAACAATTCATACTTTCAACTGCACACTGTTAGTTGTAAAGTATCCAGTCAATTACTAGCTTGGTTTTTGTCCCGAAATGTCTCTCACACCCAATGATCCTCGACTACTCACACCAGGTCCCCTGACGACTTCTCATGAAACTAAAGCAGCGATGCTGCAAGATTGGGGTTCAAGAGATGCAGCCTTTTTGGAAGCGAACGCTCGAGTGCGACAGAAGCTTCTAGAAATTGCTGGAGCTACTTCTACTCATGTCTGTGTACCCTTGCAGGGCAGTGGAACCTTTGCGGTAGAGGCTGCGCTGGGAACCTTGATTTCCCGATCAGGTGAGGCCTTGGTGCTGGTCAATGGGGCCTATGGTCAGCGTATGACTAAGATGCTTGGCTACATGCAGAGGGCTTTTGTCATTCAGGAGACACCGGAAGATTCGCCACCTGATCTAGAGACTCTGCAGCAGACACTCGCAAACGATTCTGCGATCACCCATGTGCTAGCGGTTCATTGTGAGACAACCTCTGGAATCCTCAATCCAGTGGAGCAGATTGCTGAGATCGTTGCCCAGCACAAACGGTCACTGATAATTGATGCGATGAGTGCCTTTGGAGCCATTCCTCTGGATGCGAAGCAGGTACAGTTTGATGCCGTGATGGCCTCTTCGAACAAGTGTTTGGAAGGTGTCCCGGGGATGGGCTATGCGGTTATCCGTAGGGAGAAACTAGAACAGAGCAAAGGCAATGCACACTCGCTGAGCTTGGATTTGTACGATCAATGGCAGGCTATGGAAGCTAGTTCCCAGTGGCGCTTTACCCCACCGACGCATGTTTTGATTGCTTTTGATAAAGCGATCGAACAATTTGAGAAAGAAGGTGGTGTAGCAGGGCGCAACGCTCGCTATTCGGAGAATTGCCGAACGCTTATTTCCGGAATGGCAGATCTAGGTTTTGAACCTCTGTTGCCTCCCGAGCGACAAGCACCAATCATCGTCACCTTTCAGATGCCTGCTGATCCAGCCTTTGATTTCCAAACGTTTTATGATTTAGTCAAGGAACGTGGATACATCTTATATCCCGGGAAACTGACCGTTGCTCCAAGTTTCCGGGTGGGTTGCATCGGTCATCTCCAGCCGACAGATATGCAGGCTGCAGTAGATGCGATGAAAGCGGTTCTAGTAGAAATGGGTGTTGCTAGTGGCAAGCCTGCTTAAAGTGTTCAACTCGTAAGAATGATTCCAATGAATTCACCACTAACTGTAAACGGTAGAGAATACTCCTGGCCCCAGCAACCGCTCGTGGCTGTCTGTATTGATGGGTCCCAACCGGAGTACATCGAAGAAGCGATCGCAGGGGGCCACATGCCCTTCACGCAAAAAATGCTGGAATCCGGTACGGACTTGCGTGGACAGAGTGTCGTCCCCAGCTTTACAAATCCGAATAATCTCTCGATTGTCACGGGCGTCCCACCGAGGGTTCACGGGATTTCTGGAAACTTCTTTCTGGATCCTGAATCTGGCCAAGAAGTGATGATGAATGATCCGAAGTTCCTGCGTACTGGGACACTTTTTCA
>JAQWOT010000216.1 GCA_029245725.1 SAR324 cluster bacterium
GTTAAAAAATAATATTAGAAAGACAAAATATACACCACTTTGATATTATCTCTCGGGCATCATGGATTCATAGATTAGTAGCTATTATTTTTTGAAAGCACAGTTGTTTGAACAAACAGACAGTCTAGATTCGAGCTACCAGTTTGCTTAATTATGTTGTCATCAACTTTTTCAAATTTGTATGTTAAAGAGCCTTTTACTGGTTCTGAAGTTTCTACACTCGTACATGAAGCAGACGTTACAAATGAAAATTCTGTGTCTGACGAACTAACTGTGCTAGTACCTCCTGAAGAAGGGTCTAATTTTTCTATTTCTTTAGCACCTAACCCGACAGTGTTCATAACAATCATGTGTACATCGTTAGTTGTGAATTTCCATCCACTATCCCCAAGTGAGTCAGAGCTGGTCCATGCTCCTTGAATCCAAGATGGAGGTGAGAATTCTGATGTTTGTGAACCATTAGAACTGCTGCCAGAACCACTTTCCGAACAACCTTGCAAAACAAAGAGAAAGATAAACAGCAACTCTGTAAACAATAAATGTTGTTTTATTATTCTCATATATCTCCAAAGTTTTGGGAAACTGCTACTGAATCTCCAGTAGTGCTGAAGTTATCAATCATTTAGTAAGTAACAGACAAGTTGGTCTCACCAATTTTTAAACCACCGGATCATCAATTAGTTGGTGGGCAGGTATAGAGGAAGGTGGGATCTAGTCAGTCCAGATCCCAAAAGATTGGAGCGAGTTGCTTAGCTGGCAGCAGCTTGAATAACTCCTCCAATCACCTCATCACTGGCAATCGGCTTAATTTCTATTGGCAGTATATCACTCCAGTCATTGGCGAGCGTTGCCAAAGCCGCAGGATCATCTGTTTCCAAAATAGCAAAGCCTCCACTTCCATCAACGTAGTGATAGCGAGAGTGCATTGTCATTCCCTCTGGAGATGGACCTCCAGTTTCCATAAATCTGGCTTGTACCTGATTTCTCATTTCCGGAGCTATTTTCCAATTGATCGAATAAAACATTTGGGCCTCCGTCGATTGAAATATTCAGAATATTACCCACAGGTAAAATAATGATGAGGGATCTCACTTCTCACTCCTGAACTATTCAGGGTGCATTGAAGTTATCAACTAGAAGGCGTAATAAGCCAATACATTTCGTTCGTCATTTTTAATTCTGATTCTAAAACCATATACTATTGGATTACAGATCAGTCGGGAGGGGGGGGATCTGCAAATAATCACAAAAGTGAGGTCGTTGAGGGGCATACTACTTGGTTAGTTTCAAAATACTCGTAGGTTGTGTTGCTGTAATAATATTCGGCTGTAAATGCCCTAGAATCGGTATGCTTGTCAACCAGAGTTCCGTACTTTCTTATTGCTTAAAATTGGGTATGGAGGAAAGGAAGAGAAAAAAACTGACAATGTGGGTTTTTGAAAGTTTTGTTTTTGGAACCTACAGATACCTACAGTGGCAGCCGGGTAAGTATGGTGGCCTAACTCAGGAATTCAGACTTTTAGGTTATTTTAGCTTGCTATCCTTTTTCGAACACGGAGGTTTCAAATGACGTGAAAAGATTCTTTCTTCCGGACATCTCACCTAACGGCTTAATTCATAACAAGACAACCTGCTCGACATTCTGCTTCATCCACAAACGTCAAAATTCGCCCTAGAGTTTCGAAGATAAATTTAAAAATAAATAATCGGTTGTCAGTCAAAAGTGAGGTCAAACTGGGACAGAAAATCCCGCCAATTGGTTGGGTATATGGTTGGGTAAATCGAAATCTGGGTGAAGACCAGAAAAGAGGGATGCTAGGTTAAATACTGATTTTATTGAGGAAAAGTGTGGTGGCGGGGGCAGGATTTGAACCTGCGACCTTCGGGTTATGAGTACTGTGTAAAAATCAATTTACATCAGTATCCATGCAGCCTTGAAGGAAGTGGGGCTAATTCACTGTCAGTTGGCTGTCAGTTGAGGAAGATTGCGACACC
>JAQWOT010000217.1 GCA_029245725.1 SAR324 cluster bacterium
GTCTTTGCTGTGTTGCCTGTAGCTGCTGCAGGGTTTGTCTATACCGTTCCGCTTCAGCTACTGCGAGCATCGGAATTTGTCAGTTACCTAAATAGAACAGGTCGCCCCATCCTATTCGGCTACAGAACCGTGCATGAACCTTTCGACTCACACGGCTCCTCATAGTTACAGCGTTTGACAATCGCACCACCTTCATGCTGCCACCCCGTGGGCTTGGTCATGACAATTTCTGTGAAGAAGATTTAGGTTGGTTTCCTTGTTGTTCTTGTGGTTTCCGTCGATATGATGGACTTCCACAAGATCACGGGATGTGAGAAAGAGTTCACATCTTCCACACTTTCCTTCCTGTTTCTTCATTAATTTCGCAACTCTAGGTGAGATGGTTGGCTCTTTACCCATCCGTTCTGACCAATCGGCCCAATCTCCATCAAAAGGAGATTTGGAAGGGTTAATCATAGCGTGTCGGATTATCTTGTGATCAGTATGCTCCATCAGGAATTCACCTGAAGCAGTCATGAATCGCCAATTATATCCTCCATATCTGCGGAAGCATCGATCTTTGATCCACATCTTCCCTTTGTGAAAATGGTTAAAACACGCCCATCTCCACAACTTCTCGTACATCCGGTGTTTTAGGTATTCAAAGGTCTTCCTAGCCACTGTTGTGCAGTGGTATCTACTCCAACCTTTGATGATCGGATTAAGTTTCGAAATCAGAGCAATCTGATTTGTTCCCTTATGCCGTTCCACTACCTCACCGACTTTAGCGAGATGTCGCTTGGCCGCATCTTTGGATGGCTTGATAATGGTTTTATGACCCAATTTGGTCGTCTTATCCCGATATTGCCTTATTTCACAGCCCAGAAAATCAAAGCCAGCTTTGCCGTCCAGATTTTCTATGGTGTGGGCAATTTTCGTCTTAGATGGTTTGAGTTCCAAACCCATTTCTGCCAGCCAATCGGAGATTACTTCTTTTGCCTTTTCCACGATGTCCTTGTCTCTGTGGATAACCACAAAGTCATCTGCGTAGCGGATGATAGCCATCGCTTTTCTGGCATCTCTCCTATTGCCACACATTGGTGGCAGTCCTTCTCGCTTCACTCTGGCCTTGGTAGATTGGAAGAGATCCTCGTCCAATCTGTCCTTGACGTGTTCTTCCATACCGTCTAATGCAATGTTCGCCAACAGAGGGGAGACTACCCCACCCTGTGGTGTACCTGCATCAGATTTCTGAAAGACACCATCGTCCAGAATTCCTGCTTTCAACCATCCTTTGATGATCTTGCGCAGTCTAGGATAGGTGTTTACCTTCCTGAGAAGGGCATCATGATCAATATTGTCGAAGCATCCCTTAATATCGGCATCTAAGACGAAGGAACCTCCGGCTTTTCTTCCGATAGCTTTGTAGATTGCTTCTGTTGCATCATGTGCGGCTCTACCTGCTCGGAATCCATAACTGTTCGGCTCAAATTTGGCCTCCCACTCTGGTTCCATTGCGAGTTTCACAAGTGCTTGCTTGGCTCTATCTTCCATCACGGGAATTCCCAGAGGACGAACCTCGTTCTTTCCTGCTTTTGGAATGTAGATCCTTCTGACAGGTTTGGGTTCTTTGCTCCAGTCGATTTCTTCGACCAGACGGACTCTCTCTTCTGGTGTCAATTTCTTAACCCCATCGATACCAGCGGTTTTCTTACCGCTGTTGTCCTGTGTTACCCTGCGCACTGCCAACAGCTTTGCGCACTTTGACTTGATTAGAAGCCGTTGAAGTTTATGTACCTTAAAGGTTTCTTCTCTTTTGGTGGTTTGATAGATTCGCTTTTGTAGCTTGAATACATTCTTTTCCACGGTTGCCCATGGAATCTGATTCCATTTATACCTACGAGTTTCCTCATGGCTCATAGCTTCTGTACTACTACTCATGACTCTATCTTCCATAACTAAGTGACCACGTCTGCATATCCTTGGTGTTACCCAAGGCGTTGGCTTCTTGGTCAGTCCTGCCCCATGTAGGCATTCGGCTAGCTATCTTCTCAGACGAACTGAGGGCACTGCATGGGGTTACTCCGTTCCGCATACTCGTTATTGCGCCGGACTTAGACTCCTGTTTTTTGCCGGTGACGCTCAAGGGTATCGAGATGACCCCATTCACGGTCATCCCCTCACGGTCACTCACCATTTTGGTTACAGCGTGACAACTTGCTTTCGCTGCTTTCGACGTAACGACATTTGACACAGGTTCCTGATCGTAGTCATATCCAGCTTTGCTCGGGACGATTCGTGCCTGCAAGTTGGCACTTAGACCCTTTTCTCCCATGCTTTCGACCTGTGGGTTGCTAATCCACAAACCGTGGGAGATGCTGTTACCCCGATACCGAGGGAGAAGGAATTTCACCTTCACAAGTATGCGACCATCGCTCATTGCTGACCCTTATTCCCAAACTCCGGTGAGTGTATTCGGGGCTACGCCCTTCAACACGATAAGTGTCTGATAATATGGATCAAAAGAGACTTCGGATCGCACGAACGGTACGTCGTCTTCAACATAAGGAGCGTTGTTTCCTTGATTGAAGTCATTATTTGAGGTGTTGGATGATGGATTGCGACGGTTGTCCGAAGATCCTCCACTGGGATATTCATTACCGTAAACAGCTGGCCCATCGTCAA
>JAQWOT010000218.1 GCA_029245725.1 SAR324 cluster bacterium
ACATATAGATAGCATGTGGGTGACATCTGCGTGGAACTGTCAGGGACCCTGCTGAACTTTCGAGTTGGATGCATCATCCTTTCGGAAAAACAGATTTTGCTATGTTGGCTTACTAAAGAATCTTGGTGAAATCCGCCTGGCGGTAGGATTAGAATTGGGGAATCCTCACTGGCCGCAATTCGTCGAAAACTTGAGGAAGAACTCGAGAGAAAGTGGGAAGTCGCTTCGTTGAAAGCAACCGCTGAAAAATTTCTTTGACTATCGAGGACAACTCTGCCGGGAGTTCTGTATATCTTATGAATTCCAGTGGCTTGCAGATCGCAACAAACTTATCAACAAGTCACACGAAGTCTTCCGCTGGTTCCCCCTAGAGACTCTCGCTAAGCTGGATATTAAACCTGACTTTTTTGCATACCTGCTTGCCAAGTCAAACAAGCCCTCCTGTCATTTCATACACCACGACCCGAACCCAGATCGTAGCAACAACTAAGCGCTGACCAACTCTAGTTTGCGCCATGCACCACTTCGAAAACGCACCAACATTGCCAAACAAAGTATTGGTGAAGAGAAAGCGTGGATTGCCAAAACTTCGCTAGGTGTGAATTCAAAAATCCGAATCAGCATCAAGACGAGTAAGTATTGAAACCACCAGAAAGCAGCAAAAATTGTCATTGCTCCGTAAGTGTCCCCAACTCCACGCAATGCTCCTCCCAGAATAGCAGACCAAGCTAAGATGAACATCAGGAAAGCGTTGAGCTGAGTACCCCACGTTGCGAGATCAACTGTCTCAGTCAAGGAATCAGGTTCCAGAAATATCCCGATCTTCATTGGGGTCATCAATAGACAGGCCAGAGAGACAACTAAGGCATAGATTGAGGCCAAAAGTAAACCCGAAAAAACAGAGTCAGTTGCTGCATCGGGATCTCGGGCTCCTACGAATCTTCCTGTGAGGCTCATTGTCCCAATCTCCAAGCCAATTACCGGAATAAAGAGTGTGTGAATCCAAGTGAACGCCACAGTGATGGCAGTGGAAACAATGATTCCATAAGACTGAAAAGCGAGAATCAGTAGATCAATCGCAAAAATTGGCAGAGTGATTTCCAGTCCACTTGCGAAACCATAGCGAACAAGCTTTTTCAGAATCCCAAGGTCCAACTGAAAGCTCTTCAGGATCTGATACTCTGGTAACCGTACTTGCTGAAAATAGATAATCGCTAAAGTGAGTGCACCTGTGAACCAGGCGAAAACCGTCCCGTATCCTGCCCCTGCGATACCAAGCTCTGGAAATCCCAACTTGCCAAAAATCAGCACATAGTTCGCGCCAACGTTGGCAATCGCCATCACAAAGGTGGATAGCAGGATAACTTTGGTTTTGCCCAATCCCCCAAAGTAACTGTTCAAACTATGACGAACCAGGTCTAGGGCAGTCCCAGCCATGAGGATTGTCAGGTAAGTTTTGGCCTGAACCACCTCTCCGTCGGAGAGCCCTGCTGTTGCGAGCAACCATTTCCCAACGGGAATGAGTGCCAGAATAATCGGAACACTTAGACAACTAAATAAAATGCTTTGAGTGAGCACCCTAGGACAGTTTTGGTGCTGATTTGCCCCAAAATATTGAGCCACCAAGGCCGTACTGAAGCCAATGATTCCGATAAAAAAAGAGACAAATGCAAAAGAGGTAAACCCCCCACTCAAACATGCATTCATGGCCTCGGCACTGACTTGCTTCAAATACAACCGATCAATAAACATCAGCATTGCCTCCGTTGAAGTAGAAATCATCAACGGAAAAGCAATGTGGATCATCGGTTTGATACCACCTCGGCCCTGGAGTGCCTTTGTTAATTTGGTAAAGGGACTTTGGATTAGATCTGCTCTGTCGAGGGGATTGAATGGGTTATAAATCTAACTGCAACAAATTGACGAAAGAAGAAATTGGGAAGCAATCCAATATTTCCATTTGATCAATTAGTTTTGTCAAGTCTCATGAGATATATCAATGACGATTAAGATTCGCCCAATGGGAAGCTACAATTGCCCGAGGCAAACACTGATTGACTGAAAAAGGTCTAAATAATGAATGTGGACCAGAACCAATCCATCCAAACACTCCAGGAAATTCATGAAATTATTGGCAATACTCACAATTTGGCTGGCCTTCCCAATTGCATTATTTGCTCAGAGCCTTGGCCCACAGACTCGTGAAATGATTCGCGAATATTCTCACCAGGCCGAACTAGTCTATTACGGGCGGGTCAATCGTGATTGTGATCATTTTGGCCTACACAAAGAAGCAGCAGATCGTGCGATGAGAAATGTGTTGAGGCTGAGGAGAATCAATGTGGTCAGCTACGCAAATGTGGATCCGGTCAACAAGCTGGTGCTGCTGGGCAATGTGCAGTGTTTTTTTGATGGTCAGTTGAGTTTTGTTCGTGTCAGTGTGGACTTCTTTGTTCAATTGACAGAGGAGTTCACCGACAATATACGAATTGGATTTCAACAGGGCGCAATCTTACCCGATCCAGATTCGAATGAAATTCTTTTAGAACTTCAGTTTAATACTGAAACTAAACTCGCTGAGTTTGTAGCTGCGCACCAGGACCTGGAGGCACTGCTGCCTAGTCGATCCCTCAGTTCGTTTTGAAGTTTCTTCAGTATTTTTTGAAAAGAGGCAACAGTAAACGGAAAGTTTTTTGTGGGAAAATTGGGCCGGCGCATCAAAGTAATATTTACACTCTGATGCGAATGATGGGAAGGGGTGTAGTGACAGACTCAGGAACCAAATTTTTTCCATCCCATTGAATTTGGGACTGGTTCAAAGATCTTGGTAGCTTGTTGTTGACGTAGCATCCATTTTCGCTCTTCGGAGGCAAGGAAGGAATAGGACGGCTCATTGTGGAATGAGTTTGTCAAAGACTGAATTGATTTTGCAATTTTTGATGTGAATGACATTTGGTCTCCTTCTTTTCAGATTCTGCGATTGAGGAATGTCAGAAAGTCTCATCTCTCCCCAGTTTTGAAAGTATGTGACATAAATAATTCATATGTTAATTTATTTCAACAAATAAAATAATATGTTTAAGAAAAAATTTATAAATATCTGATTTGAAATGTTTAAATCTTTACTTTAAATTTTATTTGATTTTTAAAAAAAATCAGAAAAACAAATTAAGATTCACTATCTATTATCCAATTTTTTGATAAGAGAGTACGATAGCCATGCTTGAGAAATCGAAAATGGTGCTGCAAACTGAAATGCCCTTTTTGTGGGCGTGGTGAAGTTCGGCTAAATTTTTTGGTCAACCCCCCATTTTTCTCGACCAAGAGATAATTCACTTCAGAATTGGAGAACCGCATGAAAGCAGTTGGTTTTCAACAACCCGGACCG
>JAQWOT010000219.1 GCA_029245725.1 SAR324 cluster bacterium
GGAAGAGCTTTCTCGATCATATCGGTCATCAGGTTGAGCAAGTGCTCTCCAGCCAGGGAAGATTTGCGGAAATGAGAGCGAAAAACGGCGATCTTCATCGCATACTCTTCTTCCAGTTCACAGAAGGTCAGCCCGGGAATGGTGCTGTCACCGAATTGGTCGAAGGGAAAGATAAGGCTGATACCCGCACCATGTTTGACAAACTGATAGATATCTCCTGTAGACCGGGTTGAGAGTTTGATCCGGCATTCGACCTGATGCAGCTTGAGCAACTTTTCCACCTCATGGCGGACGTAGCTGCCGATAGGAAATGCGATAAGATCCTCTCCGTGCAAGTCACGCAGATGGACTCTTTTTCGTGTTGCCAGTCGGTGCGTTGATGGCATCACGCAGACCATGCGGACTTCAAAGATCTTCACAATTTCGATTTCTCGGCGATCAATCGGTAAATTGGCCAACCCAATGTCATATTGCCGTGTATGAATCCAGTCAAGCACAACAGTCCTCGGGTGACTCTCGACTTCAACGTTGATCTGTGGGTAGTGTTCCCAGAAGCGTTGCAAGACCTTTGGGAGCATCAAATGGGCAACCCCAGGCATAGCGATGATGCGTAAATTGCCTTGACGCAGCATTCGGATGGATTCTGCGGTTTTGTCCAGTTCCCGAAGGCCAATGAAGGATTGCTCGACCTCATCGAAGAACAATTGTCCTTCTGGGGTGGGTTGCAGTCCGTTCTTGTGTCGTTCGAAGAGCTTGAAGCCGATTTCCTGTTCAAGTTCCAGAATCAGCCGGCTGACTGCAGGTTGGGAAACAAAGAGGAGTTTTCCAGCCAGGGTGAAGCTGCCTGCACGAAAGACCGCCTGAAAGGCTTCTAACTGTCGGTAGTTCATGCAGGACAGAAAATGGGATGAAAAGGGAGGATGAATGGAACCATGGGCTTACTCAACACCGGTCAACTGGCCAAGGGTAACCGGTTTGATGGGCGAACGCACCCGAAAATAACCAACATCTGCCGGAGAAACCTGACGCTCATCGGCAATGATCTCAGAGACGGTCAACCCACACATCCTCGCCTGGCAGGGACCCATTCCACAACGCACCATTGGCTTGACCCGATCAGGGCTCAGGGCACCCAAGCGCACGGCATCTCGGATCTCACGAACACGAACCTCTTCACAGCGACAGACCAGAGTCTCCTCATTCTTTGGAACCAACCATGGATGTCTGGGTGGGAAGAGTGTGTCGAGGAAAGGACGAATCGCCAACTCTTGATCCTGTTTCTTCAACAGAGGAGCTGCGAGAGCAGTCTGTTGTGCCAGATCGATCTTACCTAGGGCTCTTGCGGTTTCTAATGCCGCGAGCCGACCAGTCAGTACTGAATTGGCTGAGCCACAGACACGACCTGAATCTCCAGCCACAGCGACATTCTCAATACTGGTGTTACCCCATTGATCGAGTACGGGTTCCCAGTAGCGCTGCTTCTCGTACCAAGTGTGCTCACAACCAAGCTGTCGGGTGATCTGAATGTTGGGAACCACACCATGATGCAGAAGCAGGAGGTCTGCAGGTAGCTCCTTCCAAGGAGCAGATCCTTGCTGGAATCGTACTTTTTGCAGGTGTCCCTCGCCATCCGCCTCCAGCCCTGTGACTCCAAGGTGAACTTTCGCTCCGGAAGTAAACATTTGCCAGAGCATGGCGATTCCCTTGCGGAGATACTCATGCCCTCGTAGAGCCTTGGGTAAGTATGGCAGCGCCTGAAACGGTGCGAGGTGTGGGTTTGTGTCCAGATAGGCCGCAATTTTGACTCCAGCATCCAGCAAGCGGCAGGCGATCAATAACAACAGGGGCCCGCTGCCCAGCAAGACAATTTCACCACGGGGCAACAAACCAGAACTTTTGTAGAGGACATCTGCTGCTGTGCAGGCCAATACACCGGGAAGCGTCCAGCCTGGAAAGGGCATCGGTCGCTCCATCGCACCGGTGGCAATCAGGATGCGTTGCGCGTGGCAGGTTTCTGAAGGTCCTCCATCCTGCCCAATGTGATATAGCGTTAGATCTGGATCAATCTGCCAGATTGATCGGCCAGGCCGATACTCGGCTCCAGATGCACGGAATCGCTGAGCCAGTTCAAAGGCTTCCTGATAATCAGCACCCAGCTTCTGGAATTCGTCTGGACGCTGTTCCTCCAGATCTTCGATGTTTCTGTAGATTTGCCCTCCAACAGCTGGTTGTTCATCCAGCACCAGTACATTCAGTCCATGTTGGCGGGCTTCGACAGCCGCAGCCATGCCCGCGGGCCCAGCTCCAATGATCACGTAATCATATTGTGGCAGGCTCATGCGCACTCTCCTTTCTTCAATTGACGCTGGATGTTCATACCCTCCCGAACTTGGATCATGCAGGATTGTTGATTGGGCTGGCCGTCGATCTCAAGCAGGCAGTCAAAACAGATCCCCATCATGCAGAAGGCTGCCCTGGTTTCTCCGCTAACCAACGACTTTCGTAGCATCAGGTGGCCTTCACCCATTAGGGCTGCAGCCACAGTCTGTGCTGGAGCAACCTGGTAAGTCTTTTCTTCAAAGGTGATTTGGATTGTCTTGGCAACATTAGGCGGCGACTGGAACATCAAACCTCGCAGAATCAAAAACTTCAAACATCGGTTGGGTTTGACCGGACAGAATCCAGTCGACTAGATAGGAACTATGAATCGAAGCCAGACTGACTCCACTGTGACTGGTTACGGCAAATGCTCCGGGGCAACTTTGTGACTCTACATAAACTGGTTTTTGGTCAGGTGTGAGCACTCGCAGGGAGCCCCAGCTGCGGATCAATTGTAGGTTTTTCAGGGTTGGAAAGACTGCCAGGGCATGGTTGGCAATGTCTTGTAGGACACCGTTGGTAGTACCGAGGTCATAACCAACTTCTTCGTGGGAAGCTCCGAACATGAAGCTCCCATCGGCATTTTGGCGGATGCGTCCCGTGGCGAAGGGGAAAAGGTGATCCGTTTTTTCTGTCACGAGTACCTGACCCCGTTGAGGTCGTACGGGCACCTTGATGCCCACCAGAGCAGACAACTTGGTGGTAGCCAAGCCGCTGGCGATCACGAGTTTTCTGGTTGAGAATCTTGTTGTGTTGGTCTGAATCAGGAAACCATCGTTGTTGTACTCAATCGTCTGTACATCTGCACTTGGGAAGAACTGTCCCTTGAGTTGAGTGAAAGCTTGGTGCAGTGCTCGTAACAAATGGAGAGGATTGGCAAAGCCATCGTGGGGACAGAAGGAAGCTCCAGAAACCATTGGTCCCAAGGGCAACTTGGGGATCATGCTCTGCAGCTCATCCCGACTGATCATCTCACAGTTATAGGTGCCTGTCAGCGACTGGGTTCGCATCTCTTCGAGGAACTTACTTCGCTTGCTGTATTCTTCCTCTCCCACACAAATTTCGAAGCCTCCAGTTCGATGATAGTACTGGGGAATCCCGGTCTGGTCCTCGAGCTTTTCCGCAAAGGTTGACCACAGTTCTGTGGCTTCCTGGCTCCACTGCGCATAACGTGGCATACCGTGTCCCTTGCCCTGTAACCAGACCAGTCCAAAATTTCCTCGAGAAGCTGTCAACTGAAAATCCTCACGATCCAGCATGACGACTGAGGCTTTTTGCTCTGCCAGTCCATAGGCTACAGCGGCGCCAATCACACCGCCTCCGATTACTACAACATCAGCTTTCATCGTATTCATGGGGATGCTTCTGCTAGTTGATTTGACTGATTGAGTTCTTCCAAACGGACACAGGCAGTCTGGTGGGGATTACTCTCTTCTGATTGTAATTGCAAAAAGGCTTGCTGGCAAACCGTTGTTGCGTGAGGACAACGCGGTGCAAACCGACAACCCGGAGGCGGGTTGATCGGTCGTGAGACCTCACCGCGAATCGTTGGAACCGGACGAATGACTCGAGGATCAGGAACCGGCACAGCGTTGATCAAAGCCCGTGTGTAGGGATGCTGAGGGTTACGGATGACCTTCCACGTTGGCCCCATCTCCACAGCCTGGCCCAAATACATAATCATCAGTCGGTCTGAAATGTGCCCAAGAATGGAGAGATCATGCGAGACATAAACGCAGGAAAAATGTCTTTTGCTCGCCAGGTCTTTCAGCAGATCCAGGATTCCAGCACGTATGGAGACATCCAGCATGGATAGGGGCTCATCTGCGACAACCATCCGAGGTTCCATCACCAGGGCGCTGGCAATACCAACCCGTTGACGCTCCCCACCGCTGAGCTCATGAGGATAGCGTTCAGCATACTTGGCTGGAGGCAAGCCAACCGAAGCTAGCATGTCCACACTCCGCTCAAGAATCTCTTTTTCTGGCCAAAGTTTAAGTGCTCGGGGTCCTTCAGCAACGGTTTCCAGCACCCGAAAGCGAGGATTCAGTGACTCATAGGGATCCTGAAAGATCATCTGAACCTGCCTCCGATACCAGGCTTGTTCACTAGCGAGCAACTGGTCCACACGTTTCCCAGAGAAGTGAATTTCTCCTGCCGAAGGTTGTAGCATCCCAGCAATCATCAAACACGTTGTGGATTTGCCACAGCCCGATTCCCCAGCGATACCCAGCACTTCGTTTTCACCCAAGGTCAGGTTGACGGACTGAACCGCCTTGATCAAGCTGACAGGCTGCCTCTGAAGCTTCTGCAACACTCCCTGGCGCACCTCAAAATGTTTGGTGACGTTATTCAGTTCAAGGAGCGCCATGTCTCCTTCTCGCTGGCTTTTTCTCGGAGTAGTTGTGCCTCACGATGGCGGACACAGCGGACTTCGTGCAAGGGTTGGATCGTAATGTTTTCAGGATTTCTCTGGCTACATTGCTGCACACAGAATGGGCAGCGCTCTAGAAAGGGACAACTGCTGGGAGCACCCAACAAGGTTGGTGGAGAACCTGGAATGGAGATCAGCTTCTGCTGCAAATTTTGGATCGATGGAAAAGCGTTCTTTAAGCCAAGGGTGTAAGGGTGACAGGGTGTGTCGAATAGATCATTTGCTGGAGCCTGCTCCATGATTTGCCCACCATACATTACAGCGATGCGATCACTCATCTCCGCAATCACCGCGATGTCATGGGTAATCAGGATGATCGAACTAGAAATCTGAGAACGGATTTCTCGAATTCTACGCAGGATGCGCTCCTGAACCAAAACGTCCAGCCCAGTAGTGGGTTCATCCATTACTACCAGTCCTGGATCCAATGCCAGCGACATCGCAATCATCGCTCTTTGCCGCATTCCTCCGGAAAACTCATGTGGAAAGTTCTTCATCAGGTCTGGCTGGAGTCCAACGATATCAAAGAGTTCAGTGACCCGCTCACGTGCCTCTGACTTGGAAACATTCTTGTGTGCCTGGATAGCTTCAACGACTTGGTCCCCCACACGATAGACGGGGTTGAGGGAGTTCATCGCGCTCTGTGGAACCAGGGACATTCGAGCCCAGAGGATCTTCTCACGGAACTTTGCCTCGGAGAGTCGAGTTAGCTCTTCTCCTTCATATTCAATCGACTGAGCAGACATCTTCGCATTGTCTGGAAGCAACCTCATCAGCGCCCGGATCAATGTAGACTTGCCACAACCCGATTCTCCAGCAATTCCAAAGACCTCGTTCTTGTTGACAAAGAAGGTGACTCCGCTAACGGCATGGATCTCCCCCATTTGCGTCTGATAGCGGACCGTCAGATCCTGCACTTGAAGGAGTCGTTCTCCAGTCATCGCTTCCTCAGTCTGGGATTGGCGACTTCCTCATAGGCGCGACTGACAAAGACGAGTGAGGTGACAAGCAATACAATACAAAGGGACGGAGCAGTGAACCACCACCAGGCTACCCTGGTCTTCCCAGATAGCCAGAGTTCGTAGAGCATACCTCCCCAGCTAATCGTTTCACCGTCACCGAATCCAAGAAAACTAGCGCTGGCTTCCGTAATGATTGACCAAGCAATGTTGAAGGCTGCGTACAGTAAAAGTAGTGGCAAGACGTTGGGCAGGATGTGACGATAAATGATGCGGAGGTGACTGCACCCTCGAGCCCGGGCTGCTGCGATGAACTGCCGTTGCTTGATTGAAATCGTTTGGGCTCGAATCACTCGGGCAGAGGTTCGCCAGATAATCAATACGATTGCAAGGATAACGAACTCGAGTTCGCGTCCAAATAGGGAAATCAGCACAATGATGAATGGCAAAAAAGGCATCCCGTAGAGCACATCAGTGAAGCGCATCAGCACCTCGTCGATCTTTCCGCCATAGTAACCTGCAATCAGGCCGATGTTAGCACCAATCAGGATTGAGATCCCTCCTGAAATAGCACCAATCAACAGGGTCGTTCGAGTTGCCAGGATCAGTTGAGAGAAGAGATCGTAGCCCAAATGAGTCGTGCCCATCGGGAATTCCCAGGAAGGTGGGCGAAGCGACGCAAACTCTCCTTCCTGATCATAGAGCATTTCCCAAGGATCGTGGGGGGCCAACCATGGAGCGAAGATAGCAACCACGAGAAATAGTACGATAAACACAAAGCCCACTGCGCTCAGGCGATTGCCCATGATGATTCGGTAGTGTTCCCCCAAAATCCGGCGCCAGGCACTGTTCTGTGGTAGTTCAGAGGCTGGCATGATATTCGTCTTCAAGATATTGCCGAATTTTCTCTTCACTCACTTTCACTCCTAGACCTGGGGCCTCAGGAAGACGAACTGTTCCAGATTGAATCCAATCAGAGAAGTCTGTTACATCATCACTCATCCTTAGAGTTGACATATAGGCGTGACCAAAAGGCACTAGATTTGGCAAGACTGTCCCTAGATGCAGGGAAGCACTCTGAGTGATACCAAGTTCGATCATGCTGTTCATCATCACTCGTTTGTTATCTGCTTCGACAGCTTTACCAATCTCCAAGCCACGCAGTAGACCGCCATTCTTTGAGATCTTGATGCTGAAAATATCTGCAGCACCCTTGGCAATAATTTCTCTGGCATTTTCAGGATTCTGGAGGCTCTCATCCACTGAAATTGGAACGCCATACTGGCGAAGGTCGTTGAGTCCTTCGAGATCATCTGCCACCAATGGTTGCTCCACCAGCACCAGTGGGAGATCCTGAACATTTTGGAAAAACTCCTTGGCTTCCTCACGAGTCCAGCCCTGATTGGCATCAGTCATCAGATGAGCATCTTCAGGTAGCGCAGCGAACACCTGTTTCAACCTGTTCAGCTCTTCCAAAATGGGCTTGTGTCCCATTTTCAGCATAAAGGTGCGGAAGCCCCCGGAAAGCTTAGGCTGAATAACTGCTAAATCGTCACTTGCGGTACCCGAAGATGTGGGCCAGAGCAGTTCTAGCTGTTGGTGGTGACGAGTGCCCAACAATTCCCAAACGGGTTTTTGGTGATAGTGCCCGAGAGCATCATGCATTGCCACGTCACAAGCAGCAGCGAGTGATCCTCCTGTAGGAAGCGGCGACTGTGGTCCCTGCCAATTGTTCAGTTCCTGGCCAAGAATCGGTTGAAGCACTCCTCGATGAACTTCTTGCATCGTGGACTCAGGAGTGTCACCTGTGAATCTAATTCCACCAGGGTCTGCTTCTCCCCACCCCACCAGTCCAGTGGACGTCTCTACGCACAGAATCAGAACATCGCTATGGGTCAAAGTGCCGTAGACTTTGGAGAGATGATAGGGAGTCACCAAGGGAATCCGAACCCGATAGACATCGTAGGCAATCACTTGGGAAGAGGAATGATTCATCAATATTCTCCAGTCATGTCAGGCCTGTGTTGGAAACCTTGATCCGTGGGTCTAGGTAGCAGTAGAGAATGTCGGTCAGGAAGTTCAGCCCAATGACTAAGATCGCGAGCATCAGAAAGGTTCCCTGTGCGACTGGATAATCATGAGCCGCTGCGGACTCTACCATCAGTTGTCCCATTCCTGGCCAGGAGAAAAGTGATTCAACGACAACTTGTCCACCTACTGCAAAGCCGACCATGATGGACGCCAGAGTGACGACTCCTAACAGGGCATTTCGAGCTGCGTGTCGGAACATGACGATACGTGGTTTCAGGCCCTTGGCCTTTGCGAGTTCGATATAATCACTACCCAGCACTTCTAGCATACTGTCTCGCATGACTAGCATGGGTGTCGCAAGATAGTAGGCCCCAACGGTGATGGTTGGCAGCACAATCCTTTCCCAGAAAGCTGGCATGATCAGCAACTCCAACAGGCTGTCTGGCCGTTGGCCAGGAGGATACATTCCTCCAGTTGGGAAAAGCCCTAGTCGATAACTCAGAACCATTAATAGCAGGAGTCCAGTAATGAAAGGTGGAGCCGCTTGAAAAATTAGCCCAACGATTGTCCCTCCCACATCAAGTGGCCCATTCCTGCGCCAAGCCATCCAGATTCCACAGCCAATGCCTACGGTTAGCGTGAGGCACAGGCCGGTCAGCATCAGCAACAGGGTATTCCAGAAACGGTAGGCGATAACGGATGTGACTTCCTGCGCGGAAACAAAAGAACGCCCCCACTCGAGAGTCACCAAATTTTGAAGATAAATGAAGTACTGTTGCCAGACAGGAAGGTCGAGACCGAAGGCAGCTTTCATTCTTTCTTGGACAGCAGGATCCATGGCTGGACTGATCACCTGCATGGTGGCTTCACCCGGAAGCATTCGGAAGAGCACAAATAGAATCGAGGCGACGGCGAAGAGCGTGATGAGAGTGTAGACCAATCGGCGCAGAATGTAGTCAAACATGACTTTTGCTGCCGCAAATCATGGGAAGGATGACCAGTTCAGCATCATGAACAGACACTGAACTGGTGTAAAAATCAGGCTGGGTAATGCAGCCGGTCGCTGCTGTCCCAACTATATCCTGCGGCAGCCAAGATCTCACGAGCTTTCTTGGTGCTGGAAGGCCGGGCTTTGAGTGAGGCGTTGTGCCAGAACTCATTGGCTGGCGCAATCACAGAACCACCCTTGTCAGCAAAACCAGACATCACGACGGCCTGGATGACATCTCGGGGCACTACGTGATCGATTGCTGCTCGGAAGATCGGATCCTGTAGGGGGCCTCGGAGGTGGTTGAACATGAAACCATACCAGCCATGGCTGGAGTAGCCCTTGCCCACAATACCATTGATCTTGTTCAGATCCTCTACCAAAGCTGGCTTGAGAATGTAACGTGTACGGTCACACTCTCCCGTTTCGATCGCAGCAGCCATCGCATCGTGACTACCGTAAGTTACACGGATGATGCCCGCACACTTTGGAGCTCGGAAATGAGACTTATTGGCAGAAACCTTCAGTTCCTTACCCCGGTCCCAGTAGTCAAATTTGAAGGGGCCACTACCAATCGGATTTTCATTGGCAAACTTCAACACGTCATCAACATTGACCTTCTCGGGAATGTCTTTCCAAATGTGTTGCGGCAGAATGAAAATTTGAGCGAAGAAGTTGATCATCAGCGGAGCGTGTGGAGCCGTTAGCTTGATGCGCAACGTGTTCTTGCCAGTAATGGTGACCGATTCAAACTTCTCTAACGAAGAAATGAAGAATGGAGCCTTCCACTGTTTGTGATAATCGAAGGTAAACTTCACATCAGCCGGAGTGACCGGTTTTCCATCATGGAAGGTCATGCCCTCTCGTAAGGTGATATCAACAGTGGTTGAATCAACAGCTGTAATAGATGTTGCAGCCCAGGGCTCAATGCTGCCATCCGGACCAACCTGCAATAGTCGGTCATAGATCATTCGCAGTTCTTTGAATTCGTTGGAATCTGTCACAGAGACCGGATTCAAATTTTTAAGTGGAGAAGTTTGTCCAGTCCGAATGTAACCATCTCCACCGGTGGTTGTGGCCGCAATGTCTGTCCACAGACTGCCGATTCCCTCACCGACTTGCGGAACGACTCCTTTGAGGCGATCCTCCCTGTAGGCGTTCGTCATGCTCGGATAAACTATTGGACTGCTGGCTGCGTCATTGTAAATTGTCTCTTGAATTTGTAGTACCAAATCCCGTCGCTTCTGCGGATCCATCTCCACTTGTTGGGCATCGCTGAGTTCGTTGACCCGAGAATTATTGTAACCCCACTTGTTGTAGTTACCATCACGGTGATGCATCATCGCTGTGAAGGTCTCTGGATCAATCCGGTTCGCTCGACCAGTCCAGCGGACAATGAACATATCAAAGTCTTTCTCGTTGAAAACCTTGCCGATACCCATATTGTAATCTTCAGCGGCCAACTTCACATCCCAACCAATCTTCTTACAAGCCTGGGTGATCAACCGTCCCATCTCCGGACGAACCGGATCGAATCCAGCATTCGCTGTCAACAATGTCATGCTCTCTACTGGCTTGCCTGCGGCATGAGCCAGACTAGGTAGGCCAGAAGCAGCAGCTACCCCAGCCAATGCTCCTGTCCTCTTCAAAAATTCTCTTCGTTTCATGATTCCTCCATCGTTTAGATAGCCAGAAACTCCCCTGATTTAGGGATCGCTTTTATCTTTTATGTCATCCATAATGTCAAATGAAGTTATTTCATAGAATCATACAATTTTGTTATGCATCGATCTGAGACGTAGGATGTCGTAGGTTTTTTAAGGAACAACTGAGGATTTTAAAGATTGAGCAGGTGACCAAGAATAAGTTGTTCCTTCATAAAACTCATTCTTAGTACAACATTGAAAATGAATAATCTTAATTATTAAAATATCATTAACACATTCTTAACTTGTGGCTTGCTCACTCAAAATCTTCCCAAGACCAGTCGTGATTTTCTGAAGGATCATAATTCAATGACTCCACAGAGCTTTCTTGGCGCAAAATTTTTCCATCCTGGTAGGTAATGGCAGTGATTACCGAACTGAACTTTGCATCATCTTCCTTGAATTTCAGAAACCGGTGAAGACATAGAAAGGTAGGGCCCTCGAAAATCACCCTAGAGGGTCCAACTGTGATCATTCCTTTCACTTGGCTGATTAGCTCTTTGTCAGCTTCAATGTCAATTCGGTTTCCAGTTCGATGGTCGATCGTGATGTAATCAGAATGATAAAGGGCATCTACCAGAGAAAAATCATCCTGCATTCCCATTTCCCACGCCTTGTTGAATTCGTCTGCTTTGCTCATTTGGAGTCCTGTTTTGATGTTTTCGGAATGGAGGTTAAGGAACACCAAGCATCATCACCAACTGAATGGTAGAAGCAAGCGAATTTAAGATAGACTCATGCCTGATATTTCTTGAAGTAAATTGGGTAGGAGGAAAAAATTGAGAGGATTTCGAGGGGAAGAGAGCTCCCAAGACTTAGCAGGAAGGTAGTCTCTGGGAGAAATAACTTTGTTGTTTCAAGAAAGAGTGTTGCGCATTACGCATTCGTTGTAAGTGTCATTGCCACTCATAACGGAGGTGCAACTAGTACTACAACCGCTGATATTGGAGAGGGTAAGAACTACAACGCTGAAGAGTAGGATTCTCATGATTCTCTTTAGTGGAAAGAGTCACTGGCGAAGCATCCTGCTTCCAGTCTGAAATTTGATGGAGATTGTTTTATTACATTCAAAAACTAGGCGAGCTTAGCTTTTGGATCCTTCGCTGCTTCTGTAATGAGTTGCTCTATCCCATTTTCAGGAAGGATGGAACCAATAAATGCCAATCCCACTATTTTGTCCTCATCTGCTTTAAATACTCGAGTTACTCTGCAGGAGATGGGAAGGGTTGCTTGATGTCCACCTTCTGTTTTGAGAAAAAAGGTTAGGCGAACATGGGCTGAAGGATTGAGCAGCTGTTTGCAGACAATTCTGCAACCTGCCAGGCTCAGATCGATTATTTTTACGTGTGAAACCCGCTGTCCCTCTTCCATCTTGGCGAGCAATTGGACACGGTATCTAGGATGTACACGATGTTCTTTTTTCAAAGAGGCCTCCTGTCAACAACACGAAGGATTTTGGATTTGGGCGTGTTGAGAAATTTTTGAAATTCTGAAAGCAAGGATTTAGGTTACCTCAGTGTGGCCCTTGCGATATAGCGAACAGAAAAATTTGAGCCAATGAAAAAGTAAGTATTCAATTTGTTGCTAAAATTATGCAAGATTTCTGAATAATTTGGTGAATAAAAATTCACGGTGTTTTGAAACATTCACGGTGTTCCAACCAGCGGGATTTTGTTAGCCAATAGCGGATGTACCTTTGCAAAAGGTGACTAGTGGGTAACGTAGAGTGATCAAAGGTGTCCTTGGAATCCGACTGTAGGATCAGTGGTCATCGCTAATTATTAAATTCTTATCCAATGAATGGAGTCCTGCATGGAGCTTAAACTGAAGGGAAACAAGGTAATTGTGTCGGCTGGTGGCTCTGGTATCGGGCTAGCCATTGTCCAGGGATTTCTGGCAGAAGGTGCGGAGGTGGCGACCTGTGACATTAATCCAGAGTTGGTTTCTGAGTTGAAGAGAAATCATCCCTCAGTTTACGGTGAAGAGGTGGACGTTGCTGATGCTCAGGCAGTTCAACAATTCACACAGTCTGCCATTGGAAAACTGGGTGGTCTGGATTGTTTAGTCAACAACGCTGGCATTGCAGGGCCAACCTCGCCGATCGAAGAAATTCCAGAAGCAGACTGGGAACGCTGTCTTTCGGTTTGTCTGAACAGTCAGTATTTTTTCATAAAAGCATCTGTTTTCTCTCTTCGGAAGAGTAGCAATCCCTCCATCGTCAATATCTCCTCGGCAGCTGGGAAATATGGCTTCGCCTTCCGAACTCCCTACTCTACCGCCAAGTGGGGTGTAATCGGCCTGACCAAGTCGCTAGCGATTGAATTGGGACCTGATCAGATTCGTGTCAATGCGATCCTCCCGGGTTTGGTATCGGGAGAACGTCAGAAACGAGTACTGACAGCCAAAGCTGAAAAAAGAGGCGTCTCCTTTGACGAAATCGAGCAGGAAGCTTTCTCTTACACCTCCATTAAGTCCTATGTCACTCCGCAGGACATTGCTAACCAAGTACTATACCTGGCGTCAGAGAGAGGAAAACTAATCTCTGGTCAGGCAATCTCGGTAGATGGAGACACTCGTATGCTAGCCTAAAAATTGACCTGATTCTCTCCTTTTAGTTGCAGAATTTCTCTCGCTTCATCCGGAGTGGCCACTTCTACGGAGAGTCCTTCCAAGACCTGCCGGGCCTTCTGGACCTGTTGAGCGTTGCTCTCTGCCAGCACTCCTTTGGACAACCAGAGAGAGTCTTCCAATCCAACTCGTACGGAACCACCCTGGGCCGCCGACATGGCGGCAATTTGCATCTGCGAACGTCCCGCCCCAAGAACTGACCAGACATACTGATCGCCAAACAACCGGTCAGCCGTTCGTTTCATGTGAGCCACATCTTCTGGGTGAGTGCCAATCCCTCCAAGTATGCCAAAGACTGTCTGAACCAACAGCGGTGCTTTGACCAGTCCACGATCCAAAAAATGGGCGAGATTGTAGAGATGACTGGTGTCGTAACATTCAAATTCGAAGCGCGTACCGTTGGCGGAACAAGTCGTCAGGATCTCCTCAATATCTTGAAAAGTATTCTTGAACACCAGATCTCGACTATTCTCCAAGTGCTGGCGTTCCCAGTCATGCTTGAAGCTCGTGTAGCGTTTCAGCATCGGATAGAGCCCAAAGTTCATCGAGCCCATGTTCAGGGAAGCCAACTCAGGTTGAAGCTCCTTGGCAGGAGACATCCGCTGGGCCAAGGTCATCTGAGGAGCGCCACCAGTAGTGATGTTGATCACTACGTTACAAGCCTGCTTGATTCGAGGCAGGAACTTCAGAAAGGCTTCTGGAGTTTGCACTGGACGGCCTGTCTCCTCATCCCGTGCGTGTAAGTGAATGATGGACGCACCAGCTTGTACAGCAGCAATCGCCGCTTCAGCAATTTCGTCTGCCGTGACTGGCAGATATGGAGACATTGAAGGTGTATGGATTGCTCCTGTGGGAGCACAGGTCAGGATGGCTTTTTGAGTCATAGGATATTCTCCAGGCAAGAATTATTGGTTTGCCTGCGATCAAACGCTATCAAGGACTTCGATGCAAGAGTTTTATGAAAGTAACGAGTCCCCAAGGCCGATCAGCATTCCAGATGTTGGTTCCAAGAACAGAATTGAAAATACCTGGCTAACAACATCAGTGATTGAGATTTTATGGGAAATGTCTAGATTCTCATGGTTTTCCATGTTGGAGAGATCATAGTTTTTGATCAACAAATTCATTGTCATTTCTGTTGAAGGCTCATCATGTCAACTCGCCAAACTGTAGACGTCAAAAGGCTTCGTCACCTTGATAACCTGCTGATCAACACCATCGGGAAACCGGGTCAACTACCTGGTGCACAAGTATTGGTCTGGCGTCGAGGAGATCTATCCTATTTTCGTTGGGCGGGCTACCGAGATCTCGAGCGAGGATTGCCGATTGAGGAGGATACGATCTTTCGGATCTATTCGATGACAAAACCAATTGTTAGTGTGGCTTTGTTGATGCTGTTGGAAGAGGGACGCTTTCGTTTGGACACACCAGCATCGGAGTTTATTCCGAAGTTTGCTGACTTGGAGGTTTTTGCTGGAGTAGATGAACAGACAGGTGAAATGCAAACGGAAGAACGCAAGAGGTCCGTAACCATCCACCAGTTGTTGACCCATACCTCTGGCTTGACCTACGAGATGCATGCGGAACAGCATCCGGTTGCCAAGCTCTACAAGCAATCTTCTGCTGAAAGGGCCCCTTTGAGTCTTGAGGGGATGGTCGACCATTTGTTGAATTTTCCATTAGCCTACCAACCGGGAACCCGCTGGCACTACAGTGTGTCCACTGATGTTTGTGCCCGTCTTGTCGAGATCATCTCGGGTCAACCTATCGATCGCTTCTTGCAAGAGCGTATTTTTGAGCCTCTAGGGATGCGAGATACTGGTTATCACGTGCCTCCTCAGGAACTCTCTCGTTTGGCAGAGCTATATTCTGTTGCCGATTGGTTTGATCCTAACCTGTCACCGGAGACTCTGGAAAAAGCTTGGCAAAGTGGTGCCAAACTCAAACTGCTGAGCGGATTTGAATCAGAGATTTACAAGGCACCACACAACTGCCTGCGTGGTGGACATGGGCTGGTTTCTACAGCTTTGGACTATCTGAAATTTGCCCGTATGTTGCTGCAATATGGTAAGTGGGAGGGAGAGCGTCTATTGAGTCACAAGACGGTTGAACTGATGCGAGTTAATCATCTCTCGGCAGAGCTATTCCCACTGGAAATTCGCAATAATCCTCTCAAGGAAGAAGGCTGGGGACTAGGGGTGTCGGTCAATATAGACCCCGCACAAAGTATGTGTTTGGGTAGCCAAGGAAGTTATGGTTGGGCAGGCCTGGCCTCCACCAAGTTTCTGATTGATTCTCAAGAGGAATTGATCCTGATTCAGATGGGTCAGCTGATTCCTCCTCCAGAGCATTTATTTTTTCAGTATCTTAAGAATGTAGTCTATCAAGCACTGACCCCATAAGGTCTGCCTCAAAAAAGAGAATTGGTTCAAATACTTGTGATTCTCATTTGACATAATCAAAGAGTCTGACTATTTTGCGGACAGAATTTGGCACCTTTACAATCTATGGAGTTTCTCAATGACTGAACTCGCCACAACCCCCAATCCTACTAAATCCAAAACTGGAAGTTCCCTCCGTCGGGTGGAAGATGCGCACCTGATTCTGGGAAAGGGACGCTTCACGGACAACCGTCCAGCAGTAGGCCAGTTACACTTACACTTCATCCGTTCTTATCTGGCACATGGACGAATTGCCAGCATAGATAAGGAAGAGGCACTGCAAAGTGAAGGAGTTATCGCAATCTACACAGCTGAAGATTTGTTGGCTGATGGGGTCAAACCTCTACCGATTGCAGGAGGATATAAGCGACCGGATGGTCAACCGATGGCTCAGCCAGAATGGCATGCACTTGCCAATGGAGTTGTACGCTATGTAGGAGAAGCAGTCGTAGCTGTTGTCGCGGAATCCCAAGCTCAAGCCGTGGATGCTGCACAGTTGGTTGAAATTGAATATGACGAATTACTTGCCGCAGGCAATCTTGCGGCTGCTAGTGCACCGGGTGCTCCTCTGGTTTGGGAGGATGCTCCGGATAACATTGTTGCTCAGAAAACGTTTGGAGATGAAGCTACTGTGGCTGAGGCCTTTGCCAAAGCGCACCATGTCACCAAGTTAGAGCTGACCAACAACAGGTTGGTTGGCAATGCAATGGAGCCTCGTACTGTCATTTGTGAATACGACAAAAATTCTGGTAGAAGAACCATCCGTATTGGGCATCAGCATCCTCACGGACTACTTGGAACCCTTCCTGGGATTTTCGGTGAGAAAGCAGAGAATTTCCATGTAATCGTGGAGGATATTGGTGGAGGATTTGGTGTCAAAGCGATGACCTACCCTGAAGATGTCGTGGTCATTTATGCCTCTGGCAAGCTAAAGAGCAATATCCGTTGGCGGGGGAGCCGCACTGAAGATTTCCAAGCAACTGGGCACGGGCGTGATCAAATCAATCATGCTGAGTTGGCCTGTAGCGCCGATGGCAAGATCCTCGGAATGCGTCTGTATAATCTTGGAAACCTCGGGGCGTTCCCAACAGGTGCTGGCGCAGCGATTCCTCTGGAAGTAGGCCCAAAAGTTTCCACCTCGGTTTATCACATTCCTGCCTATTATCTGGTTACCGATGCCTATGCCACTCACACCGCACCACTGGCTGCCTACCGCGGAGCTGGAAGACCAGAAGCCGTTTACCTGATGGAGCGGTTGATGGAAAAAGCTGCTGATGAGCTTGGAGTAGATCCGATTGAGATGCGTCGCAAGAACTTCATTCCTGTCGATGCGATGCCCTACACCAATCCTCTGGGGGAGGTCTATGACAGCGGTGACTTCAATACGGTGCTCGATCTGATCCTTGAGCAGGCAGACTGGAACGGTTTTGCAGGCCGCAAAGCAGAATCAGCCAAGCAAGGCAAACTGCGAGGTAGGGGTCTTTCCTGCTACATCGAGTGGACCGGAGCAGTCTGGTCTGAAGATGTAACTATGGAAGCTTCGGGAGCTGGAAAATTCACCTGTTATTCAGGCACCCAGGCTATGGGTCAAGGGATTGAGACTGCTTACTTACAGTTACTTTCTGAAAAGATGGACCTACCGCTTGAGCAACTCAACGTGGTGCAAGGTGACACTGACGTGGTCAAGGGCAACGGAAGCTACGGTTCTCGCTCACTCTATATCGGGGGCTCAGCGATTCATGAGGGAGTATTGAAGTTCATGGAGGCTGCCAAAAAGTTGGCTGCTGAGAACTTGGAAGCTTCTCCAGAAGACCTCGTCTATCAGGAGGGACGCTTTGAGGTAGTTGGTACCAACGTAGGCATTGGACTCTTCGAGTTGGCACTTCAGCAACCGGAGCAGAAGATTGAGGTTTCTTCCAGCACAACAATCCCTGTGGCAAGTTGGCCAAACGGTTCCCAAGTAGCGGAAGTAGAGGTTGATCCTGAAACGGGGATGGTTAAGATGGTGAGTCTGACAGCGGTAGATGACGTGGGTAATGCTGTCAATCCAATGCTTGTCGCAGGACAGGTTCATGGTGGGATGGCCCAGTCCGTTGGACAGGCTTTGTTGGAGCGGACAGTTTATGACGACAGTGGACAATTCATCAATTCGACTTTCCTTGATTATGCAATGCCTCGAGCTGATGACATGCCGCCTATTCAGACCGACTTGTTCCGTGAGCAACCATGCCGCACTAATCCATTAGGCTCCAAGGGTGTTGGTGAGTTAGGGACCGTCGGAGCCACGCCAGCTGTGGTCAATGCGGTACTGGACGCTCTTCGTGAACACGGCATCAAACACCTGGAAATGCCTCTGACACCTCAGAGTGTCTGGGCTGCATTGAACAGCTAATTTGCTTAGAAAACTTTGGAGTCTTCCTGTGTTTATGTGGGAAGGCTTCAACTAAAGCCTGCCGGGTCCGTTCTTAGCATTTTGAAGATTGATTTCTCTCGCCCCACTCGTCCTTCAAAGATAAACAGAATGATTGAATAAATTGTTTGAGACGCTCCTAAACTATCTATTGTGGGAAGGTTTAGAGAACGATTGGTTTTCCCAGACTTCAGGATATGGTCATGACAGCGACCACAATTAAACAAACAGAAACTCAGGTAGACTGGAAGCCTGCTATCCTTGTTAAAGGTGAGACACTCTACAACTGGCCCTTCCAGCCCAAGGTCGCTCTGAAGTGGTTGAAAAATTACTTGTTCGGACCAATTGCGCTGATTCACGCTGGCTTGGGGCTATTCACTTGGTTCTTCCTGACTCCTAGCCTGGTTACTATGCAGACCTTAGCCTGGGATTGGGTCGCTCTGATTTACCTACGTAATGTCGGGTTACTTTTCCTGGTGACAGGTAGCACTCATTTCTGGCTTTATGTGCGTAAGGGGCAAGGATCTGATTTCCAATTCAACAAGCAGGGTCTGCGAGAAAATGACCCTCGCTTCTGGTTTAGCAATCAGACCTGGGAAAACATGTTCTTCGGGATTGTCAGTGGTTGCGGTATCTGGACGTTGTACGAGGTGTTGACCTACTGGATGTTTGCCAATGGTTATGTGTTGTTTCCAGTGGAGTGGCTGGAATCACCGATTTACATCGCTTTCCTATTTCTGCTGATTCCTCACATCCGGGCTCATCACTTCTACTTCACTCATCGGCTGACGCATTGGAAGCCTCTTTATAATGCTGCCCACTATCTGCATCATAAAAATACCAACACGGGCCCATGGTCAGGTTTGTCGATGCACCCGATCGAGCATCTGCTCTATCTCTCAGGGGTGTTTCTGCATTGGATGATTCCCTCACATCCGATTCATGCCTGCTTTCATCTGCTCCATGCTGGCATCAGTCCGAATTGGGGACACACGGGCTTCAACAGGATTCAGGTAAATAAATTTAGAATAGATACAAACTACTTCCACTACCTGCATCATCGTTATTTTGAATGTAACTACGGCAACCTTGATATGCCTTGGGACCACCTGTTTGGTACTTTCCATGATGGCTCACAGGAATCCAAGAAACGAATGGGCGCTAGGTTGCGAGAACAACGAAAGCGTTGAGAGAGAGTCAGTTTATGAAGCAATCCAATTTTCCAGTGAGGCAGGGACGATCTCATTCCCATGACGCTCTTCCATTGCAACGCTCAGATATGCCAATGGATTATCTTGTTTCATTGGAAAATTACACTTCTGGTCGCACTATTCGAATACCTGAAAATCTTGGTCCCACCCAGTCATTGCAAGGTTTTGATTCAACATACCGAAACATCATTGACTACATTGTTCGAATCACCTATCGAATTTGGGAAACCAATGACCGTGAGGTTGAGTACATTGGTGAATGCTATTCACCAGACAGCCAGGTTTTCGATGACTACGGACTTCAACTTGGTAACCAAAAGATCATTGCTGACACTCACCATACAACAGCGGCCTTCCCTGATATTATTCTTGATGCTGAAGAAGTAATTTGGGCAGGAAATGACCAAATTGGGTTTCACACCTCACACCTTACACGCATCAGTGGTACGAATGCCGGATCAAGCAGATACGGTAACGCCACTGGCAAAACAGTGAATTTTTTCGTGATTGCGAACTGCGTTGCTCTCCAGAACGATATTTTTCTGGAACACGTGCTTTACAACACCTCTGCAATGCTACAACAGCTTGGGATCGATCCCTGGGAAGAGGCCACCAGATTGGCGAAAAATCCTCCTGCCGGTTGGCCTCGTTCTCAGGAGAATTGGGATCAACTGCGTTCAGCGACTTCTCCAGCAATTCCAATTTCACAAGCAGAGCCAATTTCGGGATTTGATCCTGACGCCTTTACTCGTGAAATTCACGATAATGTTTGGAATGGGGATCAGTCAGTAATTACAAACTCATATGCCCAGAACCTGTTCTTCGAGGGCGCGACTGAGCGTACCTTTTCTGGAAGCACCGCTTATCGAAGTTATGTGAACGAGTTGCGTAGTGTTTTTCCCGACTTACAGTTGCAAGTTGATGAGGTCTATTGGATGGGCAATGAACTCGATGGGTTTCTGATTTCAACACGTTGGAGCGCAGAGGGTACTCATTTGGGTGAAGGGGTTTATCGGAGTCCTACCGGTAAGACTTGTCAGCTTTGGGGAATTACTCAATGGCAGGTCCTAAACGGTGTCATCCAGAAAGAGTGGCAACTGTTCAATGAGCTAGATCTGATGATGCAAATCTTAGCAGCCTAGACCAAATAACGAGAATCCATGATTACTGAAGCTCAACGCTTTAAATTCCAGCAGCAGGGATATGTCGTTCTAGAGAAAATCCTGAGTACATCTGTCCTCAGTTGGCTGCAGGGTCGATGTGATGAAGCTGTGGACTGGAAAGCCAGTGGGATGCGCTCCTTAGGAATTGAGGAAGAGGGAATCAATCTGCTCGGCAAACGCTATTTTGTCAGTGGTTACAGGCAACAGAATTCAGAACTCGATCGCTTTCTCTTTGGCGATGTAATGGCTGAGATTTCAAAGGGATTGCTTGGCGAGACGGTTTATCTTCACAATGAACAATTTGTGGTCAAAGGGCAGGATCAGCGTAGCCGCTTTGCCTGGCATCAGGATAGTGGCTACTCGGTCTATCGAGGAGGTGCCGAACGGCATCAGCCCTACCTGACCTGTTGGATTGCTCTGGATGACATGTCTGCGCAAAATGGAACAATTTCTGTGCTTTCCTTCGATGAATTCGGAGAGGGTAAGCTGGTAGAGCACTGGTGGGATGAGGATGAAGCCGCGATGGTTGGTTACTCTGGAGAAAAATCTGGCTCGTTGATGGCAGTACCAGCTGGTTCGATTGTTTGCTTCTCCAGTTTTACAATGCACCGCAGCGGAATGAATCAAACAGAGCGGTTACGCCGGAGCTACATTGTTCAGTATGCTTCAACAGCCTTTGGTTTCCAAATTGATCCCCAAAGACGCTACGCTCCCTCGGGAGGTGTTGATTTCATCAAAGCCAGTCAGCGGATGATTCAACCGGAACCGTTACCCAATTGATTTGTTGAAGTTCCCCTACAGAAACTGATTTTTCAAAGTCATGATTTTAGGCCCGAGGCTTTGAGGAGGATCTCCTGAGCCTCAAACTCATATATACGCAAGCCGCAACCTGACCTTCCAATTAAGTCGACAGCCGTCCCATTTCCTGAACCTGCTCAAACTCCTGCTGAACCAACTTATCCTTCTCAACCCGAGATTTTCTAGCACGGCTTTGGTGGCGCTTTGAATTGGAAGAACTCACATGTGTTCGGAGAATTTTCTCCCGATGCTTGTGGACTTCGTTTGATTGTTTGAAGGTCCAGAAAAGCTGTCGAGCTCTCGCTATTCCCGCTTGAGGCAAGACAATAGGTCGTTCATAAATTGTCGACAGCGTAATGTTCATTGACTTGCGATCAATCCAGCCCAATTCCCAAGGTGCAGCAAGCCAAGGCATTGGAACTTTAGCCAACTCTGGAACCCACTGATGGATGAACTTTCCCTCAGTGTCATGTTCCAAGGCTTGCTTGATGGGATTGTAGATGCGGATCGTGTTGATCCCGGTGACTCCAGCCTGCATTTGGAACTGGGGATAGTGAATTCCAGGTTCGAAATCAAGAAAATACCTGGCCAGATGTTTCACCCCTAACTTCCAGTTCAAGCCCAACAGATGAGTCAAGCAGGAAACTAATAGAGCCCGCATTCGAAAATTGAGAAAGCCTGTCGCAGCAACACAGCGCATGCAGGCATCCACTAAGGGGATGCCTGTTTGCCCACTTTGCCAGGCTTGCAGATGCTGCTCATCATTCTGCCATGGAAAATTGCCGTAGCCCGGATTGAGATCCGTGAACTCGATGTTGGGTTGGGTTTCGAACTTCTGAATGAAGTGACAATGCCAATGCAGGCGAGATTCAAATGCACGAAAGGAATTCCGAGGATGCTGGTCCTGCTGAAGTGCCTGCCATACTTGTCGCATCGACAGGCAGCCGTATGCCAAATACGGACTCAGACGACTAGTGTGTAGAGAAGAAGTCAGTGGTTTGGAAATGTGCCTTGAGTAGCCATGCCCACCTCCTTGGAGAAATTGATGCAGGGCGAACTGTGCTTGTTTCTCGCCACCCAATTGAAAGCTGGAGTGGCTTTGATTCACTCCAATCGGTAATTCAGGCCCCTTGTGTTCTGCGTACCATGTAGAATCCAGCTCAACCCCTTGCCACTCAGACCAATCCACTTGATGCTGAGATTGGCTCATTTGAGCTTTCCACTTCTTGTCCCAGCCATCCCGGTTCAAACATCGGCGCTGGACTCCATTGCAAGGGAACTCCACCCAACGAATTTCAAGATCAGCGCACCATCGGGTAAACTGACGGTCACGACGATAAGTGATCTCCAACCCTGTTTCTTCATAGCTATAAATGGTTTTGATCCGGAATCGCTGGGCTAACAACATCCAGACTTCTTCACACTCGCGATGAAATAGGTAGAGTCTGGCACCACGATCCCGAAACTGCCGATAGCAATCCACAACCGATTCATAGAGAAAGCGCCAATGGCGGAGATCTGTATGTGGATCTTTCCAAAGCGAGGGTTCAAAGACGAAGAGCAGCAAAACGGGCAAATTCTCTTTGGAAGCTTGCTCCAGAGCGGCGTGATCTTCTAAGCGTAGATTGCGTTTGAACCAAACAACGTTGATTTGGGGCTTCATTCCACTGAGTGAAAAGAGGAAAGGAAAATTGGAATTCAGAATCAATGAAAAAATCCGTTCTGGAACTGTGCCAAGCCTTTCTACCAAAAGAGAGTTGAAATGTGTTTCCAAGGATGCTCTAAAAAGGCTTGTTCCCATTCTAATTGACGAATTTGAGCCTCAGAAGGCTATTCAAAATGAAATACTCTAGAAGCTTGACGACCCTTTCCCAATAAGTTCGCAATGAGTGTCCAAGCCCAAAAACTGATGTCTGAAATTCGCAAGGAACTGCGTATCAAGTGGTATCGCTGTCCAATTGATCCTACCGTTTTGCGAGAACTATCTAAACCAAGTGACCTTCAAGGATTTCAGATGGCTCTTGGACATCTGGGACTCTGGTTGCTCACCGGTGCACTTAGTTTCTATTTTGCAGTTGAACAGCTTTGGTTAGGCTTCCTGCTGACAATTTTTCTTCATGGAACAGTAGGGACATTCTTCAGTGCTCCTCACCATGAGTTGTGTCATGGGACGGTCTTCAAAACCAAGCACTTAAACGAAATCTTTCTGCGGATTTTTTCGACTCTTGGGTTGCAGAATTTCCACATCTACAAGATGAGTCACAGTTATCATCATCGCTTCACGCTGCATCGTATTGCTGATAAAGAAGTGGTGTTGCCCAAGGCCCCATCGCTGAGGTTTCTGTATTTGCTTCAGTTGTTTACTTTCAATATCACGGGTGGGTTTGAATCGAGGGGCTTGTTTCCAGCGATGCGTGGGCTTTTTCGAGTTGCTGCTGACCGAATGGAACAACCTTACAACGAGTGGGGGACAGAATTATATGCTGAATTTCCGGAAGAACGCTTGAAAGCGGTGCGTTGGGCCAGATACCTGATTGCTATTCATCTGGGCTTTGCATTGTTTGCAGTGCTACTTGGTTACCCAATTTTGATTCTGATTGTTTCCTTGCATCCCTTCATTGGCAATTGGTTACGCTATTTCGTTGGGGCTCCGATGCACTGTGGTCTACGCAGTGATGTTCCAGATTTCCGAAAGTGTGTCAGAACCATCACCTTGGATCCGATCTCAGAGTTTCTTTACTGTCACATGAACTGGCACTTGGAGCATCACATGTTTGCGGCAGTTCCCTGTTACAACCTGAAAAAATTGTATGAGGCAGTCGCCGAAGACATGCCCAAACCTCGCACCCTGATCAGTTCTTGGCAAGAGATGCTAGCGGTCGTCAAACAACAGGAAGCAGATCCTGCTTATGAATTTGACACTCCTGTCCCTCCCCAAAGAACAAGAATAGAGAAAGAACAGCAACTTGAATTGGAGGCTTCCATCGGTGATTTGGCTCCCACTGCGATTGCTTAATTTTGTTGAACTCAACGGTAAGCAATGATTTCAAATCACTAATTTTTATGGATGAATTATCTGTGGGAAGAAGCATCTTCCCACACTGTATTTTTCTTCGCTCATAACCTGCCACTTTATAACTGAATTGCTGTTTGCCTTCAGAGTTTCCTGATAAATCAGATTCTAAAGATTTCGATAGACGATCACCGAATCTTCTTGCTCCCCAGAAAGACTTGATATATATGTTCGCAGCAAAGGTTGCGGAGGTTGTTAGCCTCCCCCTTTTCTTACAATCAATTTTTGAGGAGGTTTCGATGAAGCTCAACCGAATGTTCTGCAAACTGATACTGACTGTGGCCTCTATGCTGTACTTGGCGAGTGCAGTATTTGCCAAGGATTTAGTGATCATGACTTCTTTGCCCAGCATGGAGTTCCCCTTCTTTGTGCACATGCAAAAGCAATTGGATGAGGAAGCTAAACGAATTGGTGGAATCAAGCTCATCGCAGCGGATGGACAGAACAAGGTGCCCAAGCAGACAGCGGATGTGGAATCAGCAATTATTCAGGGAGTGGACGGAATTCTAATCAGCCCAATTGACGTCAATGCGATGGCTCCTGCGCTGCAGCAAGCGATCGACAATGGGATTCCTGTAGTTACTGTAGACCGCTACGTTGGTGGTGTACCCAGAATCTATGCCCACGTGGGTGCAGACAACGTCAAGGGAGGTGAGGCTCAAGCTCGGCTAATCATGGAGCGCTTCCCGAATGGAGCAACCATTGTCAACTTGCAGGGACAGCCGGGAGCATCTCCAGCGATTGACCGTAACCGAGGCTTGCACAACATTCTTGATGGAAACAGCAAATACAAGATTGTTGCTGAGCAGACTGCTAATTGGTCTAGAGATCAGGGGATGACAGTTACAGAAAACATTCTGACCGGTCTAAGTAGCGCTCCGGATGTGATCAATGCTGCTAACGACGATATGGCGTTGGGTGCGATGGAAGCTGTCAAGGCACGTGGAATTGATGTTCAGATCCTTGGCTTTGATGCCCTTCCAGAAGCGATTGCTGCAGTACGTGATGGCTCCTTGATGGCCACAGTGGAGCAATTTCCTGGAGGCCAAAGCAAGACCGCTTTGAACCTACTAGTGAATGACCTGCGTAGTGAGATGAAAGCCTACAACCGGGTAATTTCTCTCAACCCTATCACCATCACCTCTAATAACTACCAAAGCAACGCTGAGAGAATTAGCGAGGTGAAGTAGTTTCCAAACTATCTGAGGGATCTTGATTGAGATCTCTCTTCCCTTCTTTGATTCCCCATCATGCTCAGTAATCGAAAGAACCTTCTCTACTACGTAGGGTTGTTTTCTCCTCTCATCTTTCTGATCCTCTTGATTCTTGTATTTTCGCTTCTGCACCCCAGATTTTTGCATCCTTTGAATATTTTCAATGTGATGCGGCAGATTTCAATCGGTGGACTAATTGCTCTTGGAATGACTTTCGTGATCATTGTTCGAGGCATTGATTTGTCCGTTGGATCACTGCTTGCCTTATGCGGTTTGGTAGGAGCAGTGGTTGCCAAGGGAGGCCTGGTAGAGAGGTTCTCTGTGGGAGCTAATGCAGATCTTGTGAATCCTTGGTATTGGGCCTTGATCGGTTCTGTTGGGATTGGTCTGCTTGCTGGCGCACTGAATGGGCTGTGCATCACCAAGCTGAAAGTACCTGCCTTTGTTGTTACTCTTGGGGGGCTGTCAGCGTATCGGGGAGCCGCGTTGATTGTTTCAGATGGGGGCCCAATCAGCGGTTTTGATGATGCCTATCGCTGGATTGGTCAAGGAAAAATTGGTGAAGTACCGATTCCTGTGATCATCTTTCTAGTGTTCATCATCCTCTGCCATATCGTGTTGCGCTACACGGTTTATGGACGTCACATTTACTCAGTAGGTGGCAATCCTGAGGCTGCTCGCCTGGCAGGTATCAACACGGACCTGATCATCACCAGTACTTATATCATCACGGGCTTTTTTGTTGGACTCTCGGCCTTCATCTTGTCAGCTAGGCTTAACTCTGCGGAAGCAGTAGCTGGGATGGGCTATGAGTTGACAGTGATTGCAGCGGTAGTGGTTGGAGGGACGAGTCTGTTCGGTGGTACTGGGAATATTCTGGGAACGATCATTGGTGCCATTCTATTCGGAGTCCTGCAAAATGGTCTCGTCCTACTCAATGTCTCTTCCTACATTCAGCAAATCATCATTGGCATTATCCTGATTTTAGCAGTGGCCTTTGACCGATTCAGTAAATCAACCAGGCAGGTCTGAAGATGGAACAGGCAGACTACATTGTAGAGATGAACAACATCTCTAAGAGTTTCAATGGGGTTCAGGCCCTGAAAGACGTGAGTATCAATCTCAAAAAAAATGAGGTAGTTGGCATTGTTGGACACAACGGTGCTGGCAAGTCTACTCTGATCAAGATTCTCTCCGGGGCAATTAGAAAGGATTCTGGAACAATCTTGATCAACAAGTCTCCAGTTGACCTTGCAGGGCCCAAAGTAGCACGGAATCTGGGTATTGAAACGATCTACCAGGATTTGGCGCTTGCGGGGAATCTCGATGTTACGGCTAATTTTTTTCTGGGCAATGAAAAAAGTCGCTACTTCTTCTTGAGAAACAGTTTGATGCGAGAAGAAGCAAAGCGAGTGCTGCAGGAACTCAAAATCCGGATTGAGTCCTATACTGTTCCTGTAGATTTCTTATCTGGGGGACAACGTCAGGCGATTGCGATTGGTAGAGCGATTTACAATAAGGCCAATGTTTTGGTAATGGATGAACCTACGGCAGCCTTAGGGATCGAGGAGACTCGCCGAGTTGGGGAATTGATCAATCAACTGAAAAAGCAAGACGTGGGGATCTTCCTAATCAGTCATGACATTCATGATGTCTTTGATTTCTGTGATCGTATTGCAATTCTGAAAAATGGTAAAATTGTGGAAATTTGCCGTTCCACTGATGTTACTAAAGACGATGTGATCTCGATGATTATCAAGGGGTCTCGGTAGGCTGAGAATCTGAAGCTCTTTTTTCTGGCCCAAGGCCGAGGCCTATCAATTCGCTTCCTCACGAAAATACATCCACCTATATACCCAAACGAAATGTAGGCAGAGAATCAGATTCTTTGCTTGAGAGTCTACTCCATGTCTATTGCCCTTTTGTTAACAGCAACGACCAATCCCGGTGAAACGATCAATGTAACCGTGAACTCGGTTTCTGACCGCCGCCAGCAGTATCTGGAGGCGCTGGAGTTTTACTTGGGGGTTGGAGCTTTTGAACAGATCATCTTTGCTGAAAATTCGGGTGATGATCTGGAGTTTTTAGTTTCGGCACAAAAAAAGGCAGCCCAAGCAGGGATTGAATTAGAGCTACTAGAAAAGTGTGGATCTAACGAATGGCCAAGCTATGGTAAGGGCCGTGGAGAGCTTTCCATCATTCAGCAAGCCTTTTCTCGATCCAAATGGCTACAGGAGGAAGGGACACGAGCACTTAAAATCACAGGACGATATACAGTCAAAAATGTTGTGGGGCTAGTGGAGAAGATCAACCAAACTGATGCAGAAGTATTTTGTGATCTAAGAGGGAATCTCTCTACAGCTGATGCAAGGTTATTTGTTGGAAGTAGAAGATTTGTGGAAGAGGATTTTTATCCAAGATTTGATTCAATCGATGATCGAAAAAAAATATATTTCGAACATGTGCTTGCTCAGGCAGTTCATTCTAGTATGAGCAAGGGGAGGAAGTGGGAGTTGTTGCCAGAACTGCCACTGATTGAAGGGATTAATGGTACCACTGGTGAAAAGATTAGAACATCTCTTTCTAAGAAAATAAGATATCAATTAAAGAAAAAGCTAATTAGGTACTAAGAAATAAGTTATCTACTTAGATAAGTTATTAACGTAAAGAAGAATATAGTCATATCCACCAACTAGTTCAAAATTTTCTTTCGCTTCTAAACTGTGCACACAACTATCTAAATTTTCAACCATAAATGAATTAGTTCCCTTCACCAAAAGCCAGTAGTTCCTTTTCAACGCGAGCTGATGAAATTGGTCCGCTTGCTTCTCCCCACATGGATACTGGTCGGAGCCTGCAATGTAATTCACTTCTCTTTGCTGAAAATGAACTCCTAGTGAACTTTGGACAGCAACTCCATGGTCAAGTGGATACTGCTTTTTTACCTCGCTCAATTCCTGATGTATTTCAGAATGCTTCGCTGTCGGCCAAGCACTTTTGAGCTCCTGACCTATACTGGAAGGCATCAATAAGGATGTTCCAATAATCCAAACTAGCATAAGTATTTGTTGTGTCCTATGTGTGATGAATTTCCAATACTTCTGCCAGTCCTGTGTACTCAAAATAACTAGGACAGCAATTAATAGAAGTGTCCCAGCTACATCATCATAATGATAAGAGTTGCTTCGCATTGCTTCTCGGGCTGCGATCAGATTCACCCCAATCGCAGGACCAGCCATAATTCCAATTCGGAAATAGAGCAAAGGTAGGAAAGCCAGAGGAAACAGCAGTTTCCAGCTGTAGGTAACCTTCCCTGGAATATTCCCCAAGAAGTCCAGAGCAGGTACAGACCAACTTGGTTGATTCCCACGAAAAAATGGCATTACACCATAAATAATCGAGAATAAGGCAGTTAGTCCGAGGACAATCAAAACAAACCCAGTCCAGAACTGCTCTTTTCTTTGCAAAACCAAGTAACAACCAAATCCGAGTGGCACAATCCCCATGTGCTCTTTTAATCCAAGTAAGAACAGAAGTCCTAGGCTGAATTTGAACCACTCTTTTTTCTCAAGCCACAGGAAACAGAAAACGATAACCGGAGGTGCCAAACAGGAGGGTTGCCACTCGTACCATAGACTGGCCACTGTTGGTTTGTACCAGAGTAACCAGGCTGAACTGACCAACAGGGTTAGAACAATAGCTCTTTCAACTTGTTGGTTCTGATATTTGGCAAGTTGCCAGAATCCCAAAGGTACTAAAGTGTATGAGAGGATTTTTGCTAGAACCACCCAGATAAAGTGCGGATAGATCCAGAAAAAAGGAGCCAGGATGCCGATTGAGGGTGTGAAATGATCAGCCCAGGGATGGACTTCGTAGTGAGACCACCTCAATTCTCCCTGAGAAATATTATAGATAATGTTGCTGAAAATACCGGAATCCCAGATGCTCCATTGGAAGCTCAGATAGCGCAGCGTAGCTCGTAAGCAACAAAGCAGAAAAAATATTCCAAGAGCCCACTTCCCATACACGAAGGCCTGATTGATTGGTCTTTCCGATGGCCAGTTGATCGTGAAAACGTTCTTATCTTGCCACAAACGCCACCCTGCAAAGGGCAACCAGCAGATCAAAGGGAGTATATAAAGATCTCTCCCCCCAATCCCCAGAAACCATATCAGGGCAGTTCCACCAAGCACAAAGATAGTTCCGAGGTGATAGCTGAACTTTAGAGTTGAGTCCATCGCTAGGCTGTTTTTGGTATCTTCTGAAGGAGATGACTATTAGGAAGAGACAAGGTGGAACAAGCTTTTTCATGAAACATACACTCCGCTAAGAGTGAAAAAACAGAAAATGAAATTACTACGCCAAGCACAAGTGGATGATTCCAGTTCAGCCCTAGGCTTGATGGCATTCAAATTACAGGAGCACCAAGATCCCTCAGTTTCTGTTTGAATCAATCAAACTCTAAACGACCACTGCAGACAAAGCCGTCAAACCTCCAAACCACATAAATATTTTGAAATTCAGGCTAAAGTTCTTCAGCAAGCTGTCGATAACAGGAACATAGAGCATTTTGGATTGTTCACCGTAACATTCACCCTGGAGTCAGGCCATGCGCATCAAGCACAACATTTCCTCACTTAATTCACTGCGCCATGCAGGTAACACGATGGATCGTGTTAAGGATTCATTGCAGAAGTTAAGTTCGGGACTCAGTATCAACTCTGGTGCAGACAGCCCCGCGAATTTGATTGCCTCTGAAAGAATGAGGGGACGAATCATTGGTTTGCAGCAAGCACACGAGAACGCATCACTGTCTGTTTCGATTGTTCAGACCGCTGAAGGTGCTTTGAACGAGATCAGCAGCATTTTGCTTCGACTAAAGCAACTAACGGTTCACGCTGCTAACGAAGCCACCAATGACAAGCAGATGCTTGCCGCAGATCAGCAAGAGATTGAACATTTGTTGAGCTCGCTGGATCGAATTGCGAAAAACACGGTCTGGGGAACGAAAAACCTTTTAGATGGATCAATGGGCGTCAACGGAACAACCGTTGGTGAAAATCTTCGTTTCATTTCGGCAGAGGCCTACACTAACATGTCTCCTGAAGACGGGTTTGAAATTGACATTACTCAGGTGGCAAATCGAGCTGAAAAGAAGGGGATCATTCCGATTGATGTTGAAAATATGGGAGAAGGCTTAGTGCTCTTCCTGAATGAAGGGGGTAAGAATGCTACCATTGACACTCGCTTTGGAGATTTTAAAGTAGAGATTGAAAAGATTCGCAAAAACGCCATAGAAAATCCCCAGAGATTCCCTCCTGAAGATATGTCACGTGATATTCGAACTATCGTTGTCAATCGGCTTCAATCTGCAATTGATGAAGCAGGATTGGCACTGCACGCCTTCATGGATCCTAATGGGTTACTGACAGTGCGCCACAACGATTTTGGGGACAAGGCCATTTTCTCAGTGACAAGTTCTATCGCTGGTATTGGTTCTGAGGAAGCAAATGTGGCTTCTTTCTCCAAAGCTGGTAAAAATGTAGAAGGAACGATTGCTGGTCAAATTGCGATGGGTGATGGACAGTTCCTGACGGCGATTGATGGTACAAAAGCCAGTGGAGTCACAGTGGCGTATGAGCGAGAGATTGGCTTGAAGGAAGTGCCAGTATTAGATCAGCGCGGTGTTCAGGTTGGGACTGAGTTTATTGAGGAATCCAACGAGGAAGTCGTTGGTGGCGGCCCAGAAGGATATGTTCACGTAGCTCAGTTCTCGAATGAGTTTCAGCTTGGGCCTAATGCTGGACAAAGTGAGCGACTATCCTTGAAGAACGTGAAAGCCAACATGCTTGGTCAAGGAATAGAGAACAATAGTGGGTTTCAAAGCCTTACAGACATTGATGTGACCACCTCACAGGGAGCTCAGGACTCTAATAAGGTTGTGGACGCTGCAATTGATCAAATTTCAACACTACGAGCTGATCTTGGGGCGTTCCAGAAGAACGCTCTGGAAAGTAATCTGAACAGTCTCCGAATCGCAGAGGAAAATCTGACCAGCGCAGAGTCAACCATTCGAGATGCCGATGTAGCCCAGCAGATGTCCCAGTTGACTGGTGATCAGATCATGCTCTCAGCGAATACCGCCATGATCGCTCAAGCCAATCAGGTTCCGCGAACCGTTCTTGGATTGATTGAAAATTCATCTTTCTAAGCTGACCCCACAGGAGTCTGATAACCTTCAGGCTCCAGCCTCCTCCCTCATTTCTCTCTTCCTCTTCGATCTCCGTTTCCCAGCAAAGAAAAACAGTTCCATAGAATAGAAGACGCTATTCTGGCTGCGCTTCAAAATCTCTGAGAGTGTTATTTGATTCGAACAAAGGTGAGAGCCGTGACTGACCTAGCCAATCTCAGCTCTGTATGGTGATGAAAGCAGAATCCTTTAGCAGTAGCGGACTTCGCTGAAACGGGAGCGAAGTCGGATTACTTCATTGGTCACAGATTTTTGTTTGGCAATTACTGCAGTCATCAACTCTGCCAACTCCCCCATTTGTTTGGGTCCCATGCCACAACGAGTCATCTCTTGTACACCGATTCGTAGACCGGAAGGGTTGCGAGGATCCTGATCTCCAGGGAGCATGTTGTAATTGCTGATGATGTTGCTTTCAGCAAGTCGTCGAGCAATTTCCTTACCTGGTCCAAACGAAGAAACGTTAATCGCAATCTGGTGGCTCTGCGTAAATCCAAACTCTTTCGCCTCCACTGGAACTCCAGCTGTATCTAGCGCACTTCCAAGGGCTTGTGCGTTTCGAATAATATCGGCGGCGTAGTTTTTTCCATGCACCTTCATTTCTCGAATTGTCAGGGCTAGTCCGGGGATCGTATGCAGGTGGTGGTTACTGGAAGATCCTGGCATCACTCCACGATCCACACTGCTCCACCATTTCAATTCCTCTGGTGAAGTCATGTTGCCAAGAATGACTCCTCGTTGTGGTCCCGGAAAGGTCTTGTGTGTACTTGCTGTGATCAGATGTGCGCCTTCGGCAAATGGTTGCTGAAACTGTCCTCCCAGAATCAGTCCTAAAACATGAGCCGCGTCATAAAGTACCAGAATGCCATTGGCTCGACAGACTTCTGCAACCTGACCCACTGGTTCTGGAAAGAGGAACATACTCTTGCCAAGAATCACCAACTGTGGCTGCTTTTGCTCTACCAGATCTACACAGGCAGGTCCATCTAAGTGGTATCCATCTGGCGTTGTAGGCCAAAAAGCCATGTTGATCGAATTTTCTTTCTGTAAAGCCAGCACCTGTCCACGCACTTGAATTCGCCGGCCAAAGACCCCAATCGGATTATGGCTTATGTGGCCTCCAACATCGATTGAGTTACAGAGAACCGTATCTCCACCTCGTAACAATGCCAGTGCAACAGCTGTGTTGGCCTGGTTACCGCTGATTGGCCGAACATCTGCCTGCTGGCATCCTGCTAGTTCAACCATTTCCCTGGTTGCCAGAGCCTCTACCTCATCAATGAAACGAGTTCCCTCATAATATCGCTGATCGGCTTCTGGGGTGTTGGGGTGTCCTTCTGCGTAGCGACACATGAAGTCATTGCCTTCGATTTGTTGAACGGCAGGGGATTGAACATTCTCACTAGCAATGAGATTGATACATTCCTGACGACGCCAGCACTGCTGGTTTTGCACAATATCGAGGATGTCTTGTGTTACGACACTCATCAGATTTCTCCGCAGGGAATTTGGAAAGACCGGCAGGGGGGAGGCAGGAAGTCAGGGTGCTTGCGGAACCAAGCAACCCGCTTAGGATCAATCGTCTTCGTCGCGAAGCTTCTCGGCACGTTCCTTCATTACTTTCTCTTGAATGAAGGATGGACAAGCTGTGTACTTCTCAAACTCCATTGAATATTGTGCCTTGCCGGCAGTCATCGAACGAAGTTCTGTCGCATAGCCGAACATCTCACTCAATGGCACTCCAGCAAGAATGACCGTTTCGTCTCCTTGCACCTCTGAACCATAAATGACGCCGCGTCGAGAACTCAAGTCTCCAATCACAGAGCCTTGGTAGTCACTTGGTGTCTCTACTTCGACCTTCATGATTGGCTCGAGAAGAATAGGCTGAGCCTTGTTAACCGCTTGCTTCATCGCTTGTCGTGAGGCGAGGCGATAGGCCAGGTCACTGGAGTCCACATCATGATATTTACCATCGGTCAGGGTGACTTTAATGTTCACCATCGGGAATGCTGCGAGAGGCCCCTTGATCATCACATCCTGAAAGCCCTTTTCACATGCGGGGATGTGTTCTGCGGGAATAGCACCGCCGAAGATGCTGTTGATAAATTCGAAGGGATCTTCACTGTTATCTGGAAGTGGCTCAATCTTTCCGCTAACACCAGCATACTGACCAGAACCACCAGTCTGCTTTTTGTGTAGATAGTCGAAGTTCGCTGCAGCCGTGATTGCTTCACGGTAGTTAACTTGAGGGGCTCCCACGATAACGTCAGCGTTGTATTCACGCTTCATCCGCTCAATGTAGATATCGAGGTGAAGCTCACCCATTCCAGAAATGATAGTTTCGCCAGATTCTTCATCTGAGGAAACTCGGAAGGTTGGATCTTCACGCATGAAGCGGGAGAGTGCCTTGCTCATGCGCATATGCGCATCGTTATCTTTGCCTTTGACAGCCAGTGAAATTACTGGATCAGGGACAAAAATAGACTCACAAGCGACTCGTGTATCTCCTCCACAGAAGGTGTCTCCAGAGGCACAATCCACACCTACCATCGCAACAATATCTCCAGCCTCGGCAACGTCAATATTCTCACGATCGTTGGAGTGCATACGCACCATCCGGCCAACTCGGAGTTTTCTTCCTGTACGTGAGTTGACAACCTGATCACCCTTACGCAGACGGCCCTGATAAATGCGGGTGTAAGTCAATTGACCAAACTGCTCTTCTGTCAGTTTGAATGCCATGGCGACAAGGTCTCTATCTGGATCACATTTCAACTCCACTTTTTCCTGCTCCTCATCACCCCCTTTGACGACGGTGGCCACATTGGCGGAAGCTTCCAGTGGGGATGGCAAGTAGGTGTTTACTGCGTCCAATAGTTTCTGCACACCTCGATTTTTGAAGGCTGAACCAAGATAGACTGGAACAAATTCAAGGCTGTTTACACCCTTCTTGATCGCTGCATGAATTGCCTCTTCCGTAATTTCTTTTTCTTCCAGCAGGTCTTCCATCATTTGCTCGTCAAACATCGAGACAGCTTCCAGCATTTCCTGGCGCTTCTCTTGAGCGTCATCAACCATGTCTGCAGGGATCTCTTCCTCACGCACAGTCTCGCCATTGTCTCCATCAAAGAAGCAGGCCTTCATGGTGACAAGGTCCACCACCCCATCATGATTCTCTTCCAGACCGATGGGGAGTTGCATGGCAACCGCGTTCAAGCCGAGGACATCGCGTATTCCCTGGATTCCTCTCCAAGGATTTGCACCCATCCGGTCCAACTTGTTGATGAAGGCTAATCTGGGTACCTTGTAGCGCTTCATCTGTCGGTCTACCGTGATGGACTGCGATTGCACACCAGAGACTCCACACAGCACAAGAATGGCACCATCTAAGACACGTAGCGAACGCTCTACTTCTACGGTAAAATCCACGTGTCCAGGAGTGTCAATGATGTTTATCTTCTTGTCTTGCCACTGCACTGTAGTGGCTGCAGAAGTGATAGTGATTCCTTTTTCGCGTTCGAGGTCCATGTGGTCCATCGTTGCGCCGGCACCACCACCGCGGACTTCCTCGATTTTGTGAATTCGCCCAGCATAGAAAAGAACGCGCTCTGTCAGAGTCGTCTTTCCGCTGTCGATGTGTGCCGAAATACCGATATTACGTGTATTCTGAAGAATTTTCTGAGATGCCGCATCCATAACAGTTATACTGGCTCGCGTGAGGTATGGGATTGGGCCATGACAGTTTTCCAACTTGGTTGGTCAGCAAATCGGGGGAAACACCAAGTATCGGCAGAGGGGAGAGACCGTGGTTGCAGCAGGTTTCTTCAGCGTCTGGCAGGGTCACTGATGCCCACTATGCTTGAGGGAAATGTCAAGTGGCTTGGAAAAATAACAATCTATCAAAATAACGAAACTCTCTGCTGCAAGCAAGCTTTTTGTCATCAGGAAGTCAAGACCTGAGCTTCTGTCCAAAAACCAATAAAATCGTAATCAGTAAGCTACCCGCTTCAAAACCCAGCAATTGAAGGGTGAAAGTGTCATCTGGTTGATCAAGCAGAATCCCGGCAATACGCCCTGCAGTGATTCCTCCATAACACGAAAGAAGTAGCCAAAGCCCAATTCCTGACCAGTTTGCCCGAAAACTTGTGACTACTAGAAAAATCCCCAAGGCGATTTCCAGGCCCCCGTAAACAGCCCGTAATTCAGCTAATCCAGCTGGGCTTTCGGGTACCAGACCAATCGCACTAGCCATGGTTGTGGGTTCAATCAGAAACCAAACTCCTAGACCAAAAAATGCGATTCCCTGAAGCAGTAGAAATCCTTGAGCCAACTTGGTCAGCATAGGTGAACTCATTGAAGGGTGTCGCGCCGTAGATCTTCACTAAGTGATTCCCGCAATTCTGAAGCAGGTAACTTTTGGAGTTCCTCTTGGAAATCATTTAGAAATCCGGCATAGAGTAGTCCTAGTTGCCCTTCCAAACGCTGCTTCGAGCGTTCATAGGCTCGTTGAAATCTTGGAAGCACCTTTGTGCGTTGTTGACGAAACTGGTCAGCAATTTCTTCCAATTCCTCAGGATCCAACATACGCTCTTTGGCTTCAGGGACTTGCTGCAAGGAGTTCCACTCTTCCTGCTCAAGTTCGCGCCGTTGCGCCGCTAGTCGATCTTCCCAGTCCTGTAACTTGCGCACGAGAACTTGTAGTTCCATTGGTTCGATAGAGTCAATAATTTCAATTAAAAACAGCAATCAATAGGCTGATGATTACTAGAAGTAACAGTGTAGTGTATCGATTCAGACGGATTAGTCTTGGAATAGAGTCAGCACTAACTTGTGTAGTATCATCAGAATGACCCAGCCAGGCGTTGTGTTGAAGCCTGCCATTTTTCCATTTTTCACCCACTAGCCGAACACGCAGTGCACCTGCTGACGCAGCTTGTCCCCAACCAGCGTTGGGTCCTGGCATGTATTGGTGCTGAGACAATCCAATCGACCATGCCATACGGCTATCGTAACCCGGCAGAATCCAAGCCGAAATACTTAAAAGCACCCAGGTCAACCGAGCCGGCAGCCAATTCATGAGATCATCCGCTCTTGCTCCAAACCAGCCAAAGCGCAGGTAGCGCTCATTACGATAGCCGACCATTGAGTCCATAGTGCTGATTACCTTGAAGGCAAGCATGCCTGGAATGCCTCCCAAAGTCAGCCAGAATAAGGGAGAAACCACTCCGTCAGACAAGTTTTCGCTAAGACTTTCTAGGGTTGCTCGATTACAACCTGCGAGACCAAGTCGTTCTACATCACGTCCCACTAATTGGGATACTTCCTCCCGGGCTTTCATCAAATTGCCATCGGCAGTAGCTCGCCAAACTCGTAACCCATGTATCTCCAGATCTCGCAAAGCTAGCAGACTGTAACCCAGAAAGAGATCCAGACTCCAACCGAGGACTGGATGTAAACTGCCGAAAATTTTTTGCAAAAGGAAGTAACAGCCTAATACGATCCCTAAAAGCAGCAGGCCAAGCAGGATGCCTCCCGTGTAACCATTCCATCTTCTGGCAAACAGCCATCGCTCCAGGTAACCCAGCAAGTGGCCAATCAGCCGAATTGGATGAAACCGATAAACGGGATCTCCGAACCAAAGATCCAGAAGGAAGATTGACCAGAGCAACAACAGAGGAGTCACCCAACTGGTAAGGGTGAATTCAGCAAAGCCCGTCAAGAATCCTCGACAAGTTACAGTGGCGCTCAATCAGATCAGCCAATCGATCCAACTCTCGCAAATTTTCCTGTGCATGGTCCGGAATGGGTTGAATTTGCTTTCCAGTAAGCTGTAGCAGTCGGTTTGCTACCTCACCCTTATCGAAGATGCCGTGCAGATAAGTTCCGAGAATTCTCTGCTTTTCATCCCAGACACACAATCCTGACGGCTCGACCAAATCCATCCATTTTGCTTGCTGTAGTTGGGATCTTCCTGCATGAATTTCGTAGCCACTCACTTTACATCCTTTGAGAATTCCCTGCCCTTCGTATTCAGCAAGCTGCAGGATCTTGGTAGCCACCATCTCAGTGCTTAAGGGCAGAACACCCATACCAGATGCACCATCAATTGTGCCTTCAATTCCTTCAGGGTCGGTAATCCACTCTCCCAGTATCTGGAACCCACCACAGATTCCCACCAGCAGGAAGTTTCCCTGATGCTGCCGAATCCAGTTTTCCCATCCCCTTTCTCGGAGAATTTGCAAATCAGACAAGGTGTTCTTACTACCTGGTAGGATCAACACGTCTGGCAGTCGGCCATTCGGAGGCTTCTCCAGATATTCTAGAGAAATGTCTGGTTGACGTTGTAGGGGAGCAAAGTCGGTAAAATTTGAGAGTTGCGGTAAATGGACAACATGAATTCGCAGGGATGCGTCTTCACGCGGAGTTGAGCGAATTTGCTGGGAGTCCTCCTCGTCAAGCTGGAAAGAATCGTAGGGAATGGTACCTAGTACTGGTAGCGGAACCTGTTTCTCAAAGAGCCGGATACCTGGTTCGAGTAAAGTGTAATCCCCCCTAAACTTGTTAATCAGGCAGCCATAAAGCAAGGGATGATACTCTGTCTGAATGAGATCATAAGTCCCCTTGAGCCAAGCGAAGACTCCTCCGTGATCAATATCCCCCACTAACAAAACCCGGGCGTTGGCATGGTGAGCCATCCGCATGTTTGAAAGGTCGGTCTGCTGAAGGTTGATCTCGGCAGGACTGCCTGCTCCTTCAAGTATCAACAACTCGAAATCACGGGACAGGTCATCATAAACCTTCCGGACAATCGTGAAGTTTTCTTCTGCCAGTTGATAGTAGTCGCGATAGGCGTAGTTCCCAATGGACTTGCCAAGGCGCACGAGCTGGGATTGTCCCTGTCCTTGGGGTTTGAGCAAGATCGGATTCATCCGCACATCCGGTTCCAATCCAGCAGCTTGAGCCTGCAGAACCTGGGCTCGCCCCATCTCCTCTCCAGAGCGAGTGACTCCTGAGTTCAGCGCCATATTCTGCGCTTTGAAGGGGGCCACTCGAATACCACGTCTTGCAAGTAGACGGCAGAGGCCGGCACAGAGAAGACTTTTGCCTACTCCAGAACCTGTTCCCTGCAGCATTAGTGCTTTGGCCAAGACTCAGCGCTCCAATTGCTTCAGGATGGAGAGAAATCGCTGAAGGCCCTCACGATGTTGAAGAGAAATCCGTAGATGGTTGTCAGCTAAACCTGGGTAGTGCTCGCCCCAAAGCATTGTGAGATTTTTTGGAGAGCATTGTTCTCTCAGAGGAGCCAATAACTCTGAGGTGATCTGAAAGAGATTGTAGGGAGCTTTGCCAGGGACGATCTTGAGGTGGGAGTGACATTGCAATTGAGGCAAGATCTCCTGACGGAGATCAGCCAGTTCCTCACGCTGGACAGTGGGTTCCTGATGAACCAACTCCAAGCCAATTTGCTGGAGCCATCCAGAAATTGAGGTAGCAGAAAATCTCTTCGAAAGAAAAGCCAGCAGATCCAGATTACCTGTAACCAAGTAACTTGAACCCAGCCCAGGCCAGCCGTGTGATTCTGTCAATGTTCTCAACACGATCAGATTAGGACGAATCGTGGGGACCAAGCTGTTCGTTGAATCCAGATCTACCAAAGCAAGATCTGACTCATCAATCATGAAGCAGGTTTGTGGATTATCATCAATGAGTGACAACAAAGTTTTTCTGGAAAAACACTGACCGGTTGGGTTGTGTGGATTGCCCAACATTATCAAAGCTACAGAAGATAACTCATTTTTGAGTTGGCTTTCATTGAATTGAAAATCCTCTTCCTGCCTCAGATCAAAAGAAATTTGACGTAATCGGCATAAGGTGGTTACCCGTTCGTAAGCAGAGGAACAAGGTCGGGGCAACAACACA
>JAQWOT010000220.1 GCA_029245725.1 SAR324 cluster bacterium
TTACTTTGTTGCCATTTATGCTGTTGTTGTTGCCATTGTTGCCAAATACTACGTAACTCTGGGAGTGCTAGTTCCAACTGCTGGCAGTCGTCATGTTCCACTAGCCATTGCTGGCGTTGCTGTTGACGTAGCACAGCCTGCTGGACCCAGGCATCTTCTTGATGGAGTTGCTGACGTTGTTGATGGATGGTTTGTTCAAGGCGGGTTTGTTCCTGTTGACGAGACTCCCAACGCACCTGCTGGGTTTGGATCTGTGCATCAACTTCCAAGGCCAAGCGGATGGGCTCAATTAGCTGTTGGTAGCACTTTTCCTGATCCTGCAAACGGTTCTGGTCTTGTTGTGCATATGTTTCCAGACGTTGAACTTCCTTCTGCTTGACGCCCAGCTCCTCCCGCATGTGTTGCTGGGTGAATTGCTGCTGTTCCAACTGCTTCGCCTGCTTTTGCTGAGCTTGCCACTGAGGTAGGAAAGGCTGAAGTTGATGATGCTTTTGCAAGCGTTGCTGCTGTGGGGCAAAGGCCTCAAGAGCCTGCTGAACAGCCGCAATCTCCTGCTCCAATCGAGAACAAGTCGCTCGGCTCTCCCGTAACTGACGCAACCACCCGAGCTCACCTTGCAGTCGTTGTTCTGTGGCCTGCAGTTTCGGACGCTGTTGCATGTACTCATCAAGACGCTGTCGCAGGGTGCGCAATGCTTCTTCTTCCAGCAGGGGAAGTGTGCCCAGTTGTTGCTGGAGTTTTTCCAGCGCTTCTCGAGATTCTCGACTACAGTTGTAGGCTAGCTCGCTCAGCTCAGAGTAAACATGCAGACCTGTCAACTCCTCCAGCAACTCTCCTCGTTCCTTTTCCTTGGCTCGCAGGAATGCGGCAAAGTCCCCTTGTGGTAGAATGACAGAGCGGAGAAAACGCTCCATGTTCAAACCTGTGAGCTTCTCAACTTCCTTGGGAACATCACTAGAGCGCAGATCCAGGGTTTGGTTGGTTTCCAGATTCTGTAGTTCATGACGAGCCGGCTGAACTCTTCCTGTTGATTGGCCACGGGCTCGACGTAGGTTCCAACGTGCTCGGAAGCGACCCTGCTGAACGGCAAAATCCAGCTCTATCAGGGTCTCAGCAGTATGCCGTGTCATCAACTCCACAGGGGTGTTATGCCCATACCGAGGGACTCGGCCATAGAGGGCAACAATCATTGCATCCAATAGACTGCTCTTACCACCACCTGTCGGACCCGTGATTGCAAATAACCCTGCTTCGTAAAGAGGAAATTGGTCGAATTGAATCGTCCATTGATTGCGCAGGGCGTGCACGTTCTGAAGGTGTAGGCGCAGAATTCTCATTGGTTCTTTGCCTCCTCATGACGTGCCAGCAACTCTTCAAAAGTGCTGAGTTGATGCTGGGTCTCCTCTTCAGCAAGCGCATGAGATAAACACAGTTCTTGAAAGACTTCTCTGGGCTGCAGGTCTTCCAGATTCTGGACAGGTACTTGTTCCTCCAGTCCACTTGCCTGGTGTGTGTACTCCGTGCGCACCTGGAGCAACTGAAGCCAAGGCTTGGCTTCAGCGATCTCCTGTAATTTACGATCAATCTCCGGCTCAGGAGATTCCAGCTGTATCCGGGCTTCAACCCAGTCTTCAAATTCACTTGCTGGCTCCTCCAGCGCCTGGAGCTTTTGACAGACTTCTTCAACCGTTCCCTGCAAACGCAACAGTCGACGTGGAATTGGCAAAGGCAGCTCACGAACTTGCTGCAGCGTTCCTTTTTCCACCTCCAGTAGCAGAACCGACTTGGAATCCTGACGCTCACTGAAGCTCAGCGGTAACGGAGATCCAGAATAGCGAACATGATTCATTCCTGCCACTCGCTGAGGTCGATGCAGATGCCCCAGCGCGATGTAGTCAAAGAAATCTGGAAAGTCTGCCACGGGGAAGCGATCCTGTAGGCCAATGTGAATCTCCTTTTCCGAATCGCTAGGCTGACCATTGGCCACGAACAGATGCCCTGTTGTGCAGACAAATTGACCACGTTGCTTCCAAGGAGCAGCCAATTGCGCTAGTGTTTGGTAGTGTGTAGCGATACCTTCTCGCAGGCGTTGCTGACGTGCTTCATAGCTCTCTCCGGGTAGAATGTTGCGCAAATCAGCATCACGCAGGAAGGGAACCGCACAAACCAGGGCTTCTTCTCCATCTGCCCCCTGAATTGGGATCAATTGCTCTGCAGGGTCAGCTGGAAGTCCACCAACGACGTGCACCTGTAGGACTTCCAACAAGCGTTGTGGTGCCTGGAGGGTCAGCACAGAGTCATGATTTCCTCCGACTAGAATCGCCTGTTGACAGTTGGTTTCTTCGTGAAGTCGTCGCAGGAAGTTGAAGTATTGGCGCAGTGCCTGGTTTGGTGGGTTGGCTGTATCGAAGATGTCACCGGCATGGAGTAGACAGTCGACTTCCTGCTCTCGAATCAGTTGCAGTAGGTGCTCGAGGAAGAAATCATGCTCGGCAAAGCGCTCCAGGTTGCAGAGCTTTTGACCAAGGTGCCAATCTGAGGTGTGGAGAATACGCATGAGAGACTGTCACCTGAACAAGGTCCAACCACTGAATCACAAGATACAGCGAAAAAGGTCAAAAACTAGGTTCTTACGGGACCTGCGAACAATCAAGTAACCTCAGGAGGATTTTGCAAGATTCTAGAACACAGGTAGAGATTTATACAGACGGAGCCTGCTCTCCCAATCCAGGAAATGGGGGCTGGGGAGCAAT
>JAQWOT010000221.1 GCA_029245725.1 SAR324 cluster bacterium
TAATTTGCTATTTAAGTTGCAATACTTGTGTGAGTTGACTTACTGATTCAATTCCTCCCGCCATGTTTTTGCGGGATGGAAAGAAATCACTCGGCGGGCATCAATGCGGTGTTCCACTTTGCTCTTGGGATCCCTTCCAGGTCGGGCAACCTTGTCCTTCAATTCAAAGAGCCCAAAGTTGGTGACCATCAGGCTGTCCCCAGACTCCAGGTTCTGGCGCATGATTTCTAACAATTCATTAATTAAGTCCTCAGCTTCACCCTGAGAAATGCCCGTTTCTAAACGGACTCGACGTACAACATCAGCTTTGACCATCTAATTTCCTACGGCATAAGGATACCGCCCCATTAGCGTTGGAGCAGGGGTGGTGGAGGGAAGTCGCCTTCGTACATTACTTCCCCAGCAGCATTGAAGTATGAACCACGTGCAAAAACACCTGCTTGAAACTCTCCCTGGTAGAGCAGGTGTCCTTCGTGATCAAACAACTTTCCAGCGCCTTCGAGGCGCCCCTCAATGAAGTCCCCGTCATAGCGGACCTTGCCGTTCTTCCAAAACAGCCTTCCTTTTCCATGAGCACGATTACCTTCGATAGGTCCCAAGTAATAGAGAAACCCATCTCGATAATAGCGCTCCTGTGCCAGTGTCAGGGATTTTCGAACGAAGATCTCCACCAGCTCAATGGCTGGCAAGCGAGGAAAGTCAGCCCGACAGTTCAACGGTATTACACTCAATAGCAGGCCTAAACTCACGCTTAGCCAACCCATGACAGGTTTTGGTTTGACCATAAGCCGTCAAAAGCTAGTAGAAAGCTGAAGAAAGTGCAACGCTTGTGTTTGAAGAAAATTCAATTCCACTCTGTCCAGAGCACACATCCCCAAACAATGACGAGGTTGACTAGGCTGAGGAAGACCGCAGCACTGCCCATGTCCTTCGCCTTTTTGGAAAGAAGATGATGATCTTTCGAAATACGATCAACAACCGCCTCAACAGCAGAATTGAGAATTTCAACGATCATCACCAGTAGCACACTCGCAATCAATAAAGCCGTACTGAGCACACTGATCGGCAGTATGATAGAGAGGGGAATCAGAAATGTGGCTAACCAGACTTCCTGTCGGAATGCTTCTTCACCAGTGTAGCAAGCGCGTAACCCCTCCAAGGAAAAATGGAGAGCATTCTTAATTCTACGCCAGCCAGACTGGTGGCGAGGTACTGTGGGAGATTCCCCTTCCATTGAATCAATCATGAACGAGGGGATGGGGGAAATAGAAGATAGTTAGTTGCGACTGAGAAGTTCAGACCTTTATACTGACATTGCCTTTGTTGTTACCAGCATCACCCAAGCCAACTAAACCTCCAAAGTCCTTGATCATTTCCAAGGCCCCAAACATCAGAGTTTCAGAACCAAAGTCTTGCATTTGCTCTGCAAAACTACGTTGGGCACTATCCTTAGACTCCATGTACTCAGCAAATTTTGGATTTTTCAGAAGTGCAAACGCCTCTAATTGCTGCTGTTCATCCTGCATCCGTTCTGCTAATTCCTCACCAAGCTCCCGAATGTTCTCTGTCTCAAGACGTTTGAATTCTGGTAATTCTTGGATTTCCCTCAGAGCCTGTTCATTTAGGGTGTTTAGACGAAGCTGCAGGGTCTCCGCAAATTGCTCTGCGGCTTTATCCGTAAGCTGTTGTTTCTGGGCAACCTTCTCGTAACTAGACACTACCATCACATAGGAGCGTCGAAGGGTGATTGATTGTTTATGGTCTTCTGGCCCTCGAACGTTGTTATAGCGCGTATCTGGTTGGTGAATAGGCTGAGTTGCTTGTGGAATCGGGAAAGGCAACTTGCTTTCTTCTGTTTTCTCAGCTTTTTTCTGATTTGAAGCTTGGGCTGGGGTGGGCGTATTGCCTACTTTCATATCATTGCTCGTTCTAATGGGAAGGGACCAAAAAATATTCTAAAGTTCATACAAATTTTTGACCAATTAAGGCTCTAGTTCACTGTTGGCAAAACGCATTACACTACTCAGGGTTGTTGTTGGAAATAGCCAGAAGTCTGGTTCTTGCCCGGATGGTGGCACTACGTTTAACTGATGATCAAGGTGAAGCTGATGACTGAAAGAGAGCAAAAGGCCTGATGCAGGCAACTGAAACATCGGCACTACATTCCCATCTGGATAGGGGCCCGTGTTCGTTCCGAGTAGCGTAGCATTTGGCAATTGACGGCTTAGCCCCACCAAAAACTGACAACCTGCTCCACACTGGTCATTGGCAATCACAATCAACCGCTTGTTCCATTTTGGAGATTTCGGTTTGCCTTGAAACAGAAATTTCGTCTCCATCCATTTGGCATCGATCGATTCTTCTTCAAAACGCTGTAACATCGATGCAAAAACACCACGCTGCTGAGCCAAGGCATCTTGTAGCCACCCTGATTGCGAAAGCTGGCGTTCCTGCCACTCCATTTGGCGCAACAAGCCTGTGATCGTTGCAGGAGTTTGCTTTTCCCGTACGATGGAACTTTGCACATTATTTCGTAAAACATCACGAAGCCAGCGCTCAATAAAGGAAAAACTGCCCTGAGCATTGTCACGCACATCGAGGATTAGTGTTCGGGCCGAACCCATTCTCTCCGGCAGCAAATAAAAATCTCTTACAGCCGTCTCCTCTTTGTGTCCATCACGAAGCCAACGAACATAAAACACGCGACCTTCATCTGCTTGAAACAGGGTTTGTCTTGGAGAGACCAACTCTTTGACAATGCGTTGTAAGAGAAGCTCTCGAGTGACTTTTCGGTTCAACTCATCAACAAATTCACACCTAATTCGTTCAGGAAATTCAGATGCATAGATCCCCAGCATCACTCTTTTCTCACGAATTCGCTCTGGTAGAATTGGAAATAAACGCACGCTAGAATGATTACATTCGTTCAGCCAGAGATTCGCCAGTCCAGGAAACTTTTGGTCAGGCAGCACCCGAAAACGATCTCCTTGTTTAGCGAGACGTAAGTCTGTAAACCGCGGCTCGACTAGCAGAATTCGATTCTGGTAGTGCCGCCGAGGCAGATGGAGATCTGCTCGGAAGACGGGATCCTCAGTGAACTGCAGAGCTTCCAAGAGTTTTTCCTGAAAGTGCTGGGTCAGCATTGGGCGAGGATTTTCCAGCAACTGTGATCTTAACTCTGAGAAGACTTGATCCCAATCATGGCCTGCCTGCTGAAGACGCTCATAGTGAACGTAGTTCTCTTGGATCAATTGCTTTACTGCAACAAGATCATCGTGCACTTGGGCCGGTGTCAGGTATGCTGGAGAACGACTCCATTCAATGGACTGAGCCGATAGAGAATGACTGAATGTGCTGGTAAACAGCCATCCCAATAAAATTAGGCAAAGTTTCCAGCTTGATTTGACCGTCATGCCCGGTATCTCCTCCACTTGGTAAAGGCTTGTTGTGTTTTCTTCTGTTAACATTTTTTTACCTGAGAGAATTCCCAGGAGCTTCCTTCTTTTATTCTCACCCATCCACTTTGTAGAGCAGAGGTTTGGTCAAGGAGGCTGTAGAGATTTGTTGCACTCGATTTTCATCAAATTTTTTTTCAGACAAATATCTTAAGAAGCACTGCTCCAAATTTTTCCATTCCTTATCAGTGACAGCAAACCAAGCAGTGTCTCGATTCCCACCCTTGACAATCAGAGCTTGTCTAAATGTCCCTTCATAAGAAAAGCCTAATCTTTGCGCTGCCCTGCGAGACTTGGTGTTGAGAGCATTTCATTTCCATTCATACCAGCGATAGCCATTTTCAAAAGCCCATTTCATCATCAGGAACATGGCCTCTGTTGCTTCCGTAGTTTTCTGCAGTAGGGGGGAGTAATTGAGATGTCCAACTTCGATTGTTCCCTCTTGGGGATTAATTTGCAGAAAACTAGCGACACCTACGTGTTTTTCTCATGGTCTTGTTGATTATTGCAAAGAAAACAGTATCCGTCCCATCTTCCACGAAACGAAGCCAATTCAAAAATTCTGATTGGGTTGAAAACGGTCCATAGGGTAGATAAGTCCAATTGTTTTGTTGGGGATCAAGCTGATAGGCTTCGTAAAGCTCCGCTGCAAACTTTTCAGCAGAGAGCCGCTGGATCATTCTAACTTCCCTTCCAGCTCAATTCCACGAGGATGTGGAGGGATCACAAATCCGTCTACGATTTCACCCAACGGCAAGTTTGATGACACTTCTCTTCGCATAGAAAAACTGGCGATTGTAGTTAGCAGAAAGACGAAAGGAATCTAAGGTGGGCTACCTGACTTGCTAAACAAGATTCTTTGTGATGCCCTCTGGAACACAGTGAATGGATCTGGTAGCCTTTGCAGCAAAATTCTATGTAGCCGTGTTCATCGTTGATAAATGAACTTTGAATGTTGATCAGAATCAGTGCTGCTCGAAAGGCCGGGTGCTTGGATCAGGAGACAGAAATTCAGGTAAGGGGTCGGTTGGCCTATTCACTTCTGGTAAGGGTTCTTGTTCACCTGAACAAGTCAGAATCACAGTTCGAGGACTATAAACTCCTAGAGTGACGAATGTGAGTACGCCTTGATCGAGAGAAGTAAAGAAGTGAGATTCGTAAAGTCTGCCTTGGGCGCAATAGTGATCAGCCTCAATTTGCCAATCGCCAACAAGTCCCCAGAACCAGAAATTTCTTTCTAGTCGGTGCTGCTTTGGAGAAGGGCTTTCTGAGGGATATTGCAGGCGCACATGACAACCCCCAAGTGCTACTAGTCCAATTAGAGTCAAGGCTGCCCATTTCATAGTACTGAAACTCACTTCAAAGATTCCAAAATTGTGATTCATGAAGAACATTACCCCGGTAGAGCAATCTTCCACCAAAGGGTTGCTCCTGAAATACCATCGGGGTGAATATTCGGTCTCCCTCCCACATTGGCAGGGAAGTCAATTCTTTCTTAGAGATCCAGGCAAGGATGCCCTCCGGACAATCTTCTCGCAAGGCACCCTGAAAACTGTTCGAATAAAAGACAAAAACGTGCCATTCATCGCCAAAGGGAGAATCTCCAAGATCCGGAAAACTCAACAACCCTTGAAGGTGCAGATTGGTTAGTTCAAGCCCAGTTTCTTCAATAACTTCTCGGCGGGCAGCCTCATGCGGTGGTTCATTGGCTTCAATTTTCCCACCGGGAGCCAACCAAAAACCTTGATGTTCATCTCGTTTCTGGCGATGAATCATCAAAATCTGCTCATCTTTTTCGATATAAACCAATACTCCTAAACGCATCATCACACCAAATGGAAAAAAAACTCAGACTCAGCAATGAAGATATTCAAGCATTGCTCAAGGGAGTCGCTGTTGGCAGCAATAAAGAAATGCAAGTTACCGATGACATCGTCCCTTTCGACCTAGCTCGTAAAAACCGCATCATACGTGGTCATCTCCCTGGATTGGATAACATTCATGATCGCTTTGCCCGTTCTTTACAGCAAACCCTATCCAATCACCTGCGACGAAGCTTTCGGATCGTGCGACGCACCACGGAATTAGTGAACTACAAAGACTACATCGAAGGTATTAGCTACCCCACGTCATTGAGCATTTTTCACTTACCACCCTTACGTGGAACCGCTTTACTTGGGATGGAGCAGCGCCTGATCCATTGTTTCATTGACCTCATGTTCGGGGGAGACGGACGCCTCCAGGTACGCGATGTAGAACGAGAATTTACTCGTATTGAATCTCAGGTTGTAGCCAAGATCGTCCACAGTGCCCTGATAGATTTGCGTAACGCTTGGCAAACTATTGTCCCCCTGAAGATGCGTTTTGATCGCACGGAAACCAATGCTCACTTGGCACAAGCTGCGAGCGATGAAGAGATCGTTGTTTACACTACATTTGACGTCGAGTTGCACCGCTTGCCGATGACGATGACCATTTGCCTGCCCTACAACATTCTTGATCCAATTCGGAATCGTTTAGACGGTGGTGCGGTCAATGCTGATACTGAACCAAGTCCGGTCAATCGCACTCGATTGGAGGCCCACTTACGAGGATCTAAAGTGGAAGTTCGGGTGCCTCTGGGGAATGCTCAGGTTTCACTACGACGCTTCTTGAAGCTACGTGTTGGTGACCATGTGCAGTTGGAACAGTCCAAGGACGATGCTCTTGAGGGCTACGTACAGAACGTCTTGAAGTTTCGAGGATTCCAGGGAGCGTATCGAGGACGCCGGGCGGTCCGGATTCAAGAGTTCGTTGAGCCCAAACCTGGTTATGAGGATCTGTTCGATTTACCCTCGGAAGAAGGTCCTGTGAATTAGCTTGGTCTTGGAGGGGAATCTCAAATTTTGGAGTAGATCAATCATTCCGAGGCTTGCGCCGACTCTCTACTAGTTTTACTCCCTGCTCACGGCTTTGATCCACTCGATGGCGCAAATCCTTGCCCGTCCGAAAGACAGGGAGCTTCTTTGGAAGAACACGGACAGATTCTCCCGTTCGTGGGTTGCGGCCCACGTAGGCTTCGTAGTGCTTGACCGTGAATGAACCAAATCCTCGAATTTCAACCTTATCACCCTCGGACAAAGCCTCTTTGATGCTGTCAAAAAAGATGCGTACGACCTTGTCAGCCGTCTTTATTGGACAATCGGTTTTCTCAATGAGTGTGTTGATCATCTGTGACTTGTTCATATGTAGCATCCCTCGAGAGTTTGAAGAGGAAATTCAAATTTTTTGAATCTACAACCTAAGGCAATGATTTAAAATTGCAAGCATATGATTCAATAGATTATTTTCTTTGGATTCAAGCCAGTGAAAACAGTTTTTTCCACAATCTTGCATAAATTGCAGGTTAATTTTTTTGTAGACCCTCTTTGGGCTCATGCCCCACTGTTGATTCGATGAGCGAACCACTCTGGGACTTTATGCCCCCGCCAAGTAGTGATCTTCAGGATCGAGAGGTGTCTCGACGTGGCAGTCGACTTTCAAATAATCGAATTGCCCTGATTCTTTCCGGAAGTATTGCAGCCTACCGCAGCCCTGATTTAATCCGCGATCTACGTCGTGAAGGTGCAGAAGTTCAAGTCTTTGCAACAGCAGACGCCTTGCGCTACGTCGCTCGGGAAGCTCTTGAATGGACCTCCCTCAACCCCGTGTTGACGGAATCTAGTCCAAACGCAGAGCATTTGAGTGACAACTCTCCCTTTTCCGCTTACCTCGTTGCTCCTGCCACCTACAACTTACTGAATAAGTTTGCCTGGGGCATTGCGGATGACCTGCCCACAGCGTTGCTTGCTTCTGCCCTAGGTCGTGCTGAGCGTGCAAAGACTCCAATCCTTGTTGTTCCCACAATGAACGGTTCTATGCATAACCAGATTCTGCAGGAATCCTTGCGGCGGTTACATGATTATGGAGTGACAGTAGTCCCACCTCGTCAGGAAAATGGGAAGAACAATTTGCCGGACAACGAGTTTTTAGTGGGACATTTGATGCGCTCACTTAGTACAGGAACTCTCAAAGGCCACCAACTGATGATCACTGGAGGACCAACCCCGGTGTGGGTAGATCATGTCCGCCTGTTCACTAATCGTTTCACCGGTGCACTAGCCATCGAAATTGCCAAGCAGGCATGGGTCGAAGGAGCTGCAATTCAATTGATCCTCGGACAAGGGAGCCTACCAACACCAAGTTATTTGCCTCATCAGCGTGTGGTGGACTTCAGCAGCTACCGTGAAAAGGTGCTTTCAGGGTTGGATGATGGAGCATTTGGTACAGCCATTTTCAGCGCAGCTGTTGCTGATTATCAGCCTTCTCAGGTGTATCCTGGTAAGCTACCCAGTGGCCAGCAACTCACACTCTCTTTTGAACAAACCCCCAAGGTGATTCGTGAGGTACGAGCTGCTCACCCCAAGCTCAAAATGGTGACCTTCAAATACGAAGAAAATCGTACCCATGAAGAATTGATGACGATTGCCCGAGAGCGTTCAAAGGAATATCAATTGGTCGTGGCCAACCGCGGAGAGGAATTTATCGAATATGGAGATCAGGTAGCGTGGTTGGTGGAAGAAAATAAGCCAGAAGAGCAGGTGGTCGGTAAGCCAGCTATCGCCAAGGCAGTACTCGACCGTGTAGTGAGTTGGCTGTGAATGTCAATCACCTCTCCACCATGCGTTTTTCGCAGTGGCGCCCCATCGGGGTCTGCGACAATGCCCCTGATGGTGAGCGCAAAGCCCGGATGTTTGCCCGGGATGATTTGGAGAAAGTGCTCGCCCCAGGGATAGGCCGCAACAATTGGGAAGACTCCCTTGAGCTACGAAAGATTATCGAACGCTACGCCAAGGATGTGGCCAAGCTTTCCCCCAAAGCAAAGGTGCTCAAACGTCCAAAGGTTGCTGAAATCAGGTTGGTCGGAATGGAGTTACGCTTTGCTCCAACACCAGGTCTCAACAAGGAATCCATCGAAGGGCAGGTACAGCTTTTCGAAGTATCCTTTGAGGAAGGAGGTCCTCCTCCTCCAATGAAATGGCCTGTGGGTTGGATTGCAGTGATTGGAGCGTTGCTAGTGATTCTCTCTGGAATGCTGATCGCGATTCCCCTGCTGCAGGAGGATGAGAGTAGATCAACCGCTGCGCAGGATGTTTTATGTGGAACAGGTCGGGCTTCGATGACCTATCAGTCTCACCTGCAGCAAATGCTTCGGGAACTGGAACTTTACGCCCGCTCCACGCCCACAGGACGTAACATGAGCTACAGTCGCAGCGCCTGTGAGGATCCATCTGGCAATGTGCCGAAGGATGAAGCTTCTTTGCTCAGATGTGTACTACAGTTACAGCGCACCGATGGTGCTTTTCTCCAAACCCGTACCAGCGAACGCGCTCAATTCTGTGTCAGCCAGATCTGTGCGAATAGACTGCCTGAACACCAGGCTTTTTGCCGACAGTTCTAACGAAAGTTTTGCTGATATCAGCTGGGGGGAACTGCTAACTCTTCCCGTTTGTGTTGATAGTACCGCAACTGGAAGCGCAACTCTCCAATAAATCCCCGCAAGCCATCAGACAATAGCCGATCGTAGTTAGCCTCTTCCTGAAGAAAATTAAGCAGTTCCTCAATCAGATTTTCTTGGTCTGTGGTCTCTACAATCAGTTGACGGTCCAAAACGGATAACAAGTCACGAAGTTCCCGATCCACTTTACGCAAGAGGCTGAGGATGTACTCATGGAACTCCCGTTGACTGCGAACCTCAAAACGGAATTCCTCCGATCGAGTCACGTTCGGTCCCTGGAAAGTATCGCTGTCACTGACCTCAATCCAAGCCGTCACATTATCTCCGGCTCGTAAGGGTGTTGCCGAGAGTTCCCAGAGATACCTTTCCTGGTAACTCTTGAAGTCTCCTTCAAAAGACTGAATGATCTCACGCTCGATGGTTCCTGTGGCTTCGTTGCGATATCTCAACAGAATCTGGCGTAGTCCGTAGTCGTCCTTGGCTTCCAACTCCACTTGCAGTTGGGACAAGTCAAAGATGTATTTATCAGGAGGCCAGAGGACCATCACAGTAGGGCTCAGATCCGGAATCACCTCCACTGCAACACTCTGTTGACGCCACTCGAGAAAGAGGGTCCCGGTTTTCAGTGGTGTCAACGCCGAGCGCCAGCGCTTTTGTTGAGGAACCCATTGCAAGGGTTGGGGTTCGCCCTGAATTGGTCGATAGGCACTTTGATCTCTATCCAGTAATCCTTGCTCCAGAAAGATTTCCAACCGGCTTCCAGCAGGAATTTGCAGCTCATTGGGAAGTGTGGAAAAGACCTCGGAATCACGTTTGAGATACGCTGGATAGAGAATGCGGTAGGAGTGGGGAATTTGAAATGCTTCCGCTGCAGTTGGGCCTTGGTTGACCAAATACTGTGGCAGCCACCAACCACCAATCCAAACAACAACCTGTAGAGACACCGCAACCCCTGCAAGCGTTCGCCAGGATGGCAGTAGTCGATGCGTCTCCCTCCCTTCTAAGCGCTCAAGCAACTGCTTCTCAAAGCGTTCAAGAAAAATATTGGTAGTTCGTGAAGCTGGCGGATTTTCTCTGAATTGTAAACTGCTTTGCAGCTCTTCTGCGAAGGCAGGATCTTGCCGATAGAGCTTTTGCAGACAATAATCTGGTCGATGTAGCAACCAACTGCCAATCAGGCAAACAACAAGGATCGCAAAGGAGCCGAGAAGAAAATTTAGAAAGGGTAGCGGGGTACTTTGGAGCAGCAGAAAGACAAGCAATAGACACGCTGCTCCGGCGCAACTGCGACCAGCAAACTGTAGCCGCAGATTCCGGCAATATTGATCAAACCAACGTTGGGAAGGGGATGCTTCAGCAGCAGGCATGAACTAGTTGATTAGGTTACCCCGCTCCAGTAGTTCCGCCAAGTCATCCAGCATGTGTGCAAAGACATGGGTTGCGTAGTCGATCTTTGTTTCCTTGTCCAGGAAATTGGCTTCCAGTGAGTTGGCTAAGTCAAGAATTGCCTGGGAGACCTGCAATTCAAAGCGCTCACTGTTTTCAAAGCCGACCAGCGTTTGGAACTGTTCCAAGCTCAGGGCTTCGGTGGTTTCACTCATTAAAAACTCCATTTAAATCGGAACACGATCAACTGTGATTGACAAGCCGACAAGTCGGGTACGATGCTGCTCCCCAGCGAAAGGTGTTGAACTTGCTTCGGCTGAAAGCAATAGACTCAGTATGAACATCGGCAGCGATTCCAAAAACTTTAGGAAAAATGCAGAAACAAATAATATGCGTCAGCTTGATGCTTTGGCTGAGTACATTACCCTGCCTAGCTCAGCAATTCCCTACAGATGGGATTTACCTCAAACACTATGACCGCAAGGAATGCCTGGCACGTGTCGAAGCCCAAATTGAAAAGATGAAAAAGGCGATGTTGACCATGCCCAGCGGCCAGCACGATCAATTTCTCAATAGTCACAGTCGGGATCGTTATCGTACAGGCTTACCAATCACCCCCAATCAGCGCCAGCGAGTGTATGCGCCAAAGCCTCCCAGCCAACCCAATTCTGCTGAAAACACCCTCCGTATGATGGCTCGTTTCGATGCAATGCGTCGCAGTTGTCGCTAGTTGATCTTTCCTGGCCTATCCCCTTCTGCTGCTGGCCAGCTCCATCGCAGGCTTCACCAATGTCATGGCCGGTGGTGGATCAACGCTTAGTGTTCCCACTCTTCTCTTCCTCATTCTAGACGCCGCCACGGCCAACTGTACCAATCGTGTCGCTCTACTGATTGAGTGTGTTGCTGGAGTGCGCGGATTTCACGACCAACAACAATCCGCGTTCGCAGACAGCCTGCGTCTTAGTCTGCTGACTCTGAATCTGGGGCGTTGATCGGAGCCTGGTTTGCCATCAGGATTGATGGCGAATGGTTTCGCATTATCCTCTCCCTAGTGATGGTGGGAGTGGTGCTTTCGCTGATCTTTCCGCTCAAACAACCAGATCCCAATGTGCTTTTGACCACCCAACGTCGCTGGCTCGGCAACTTGGGCATGGTTGGGATCGACTTCTACGGTGGCTTCATCCAGATTGGGGTGGGATTTCTACTGATCGCCCTGCTCTTTCATGGATTTCGGGAGGACCTTGGTAAGGGCAAACAGGCACAAAGCCTTCGTAGTCATGATCTACACAATCACAGCCCTACTAGTGTTTGTCTGGAATGAGAGCGTCAATTTGGGACTGGGTCTTGCCCTTGCAGCAGGCAATGTGGTGGGTGCCTATGTTTGAGCCAACCTTTCAGTCAAGAAAGGTGAAGCGATTTTGCGCAAGGTCCTGTTTGTTGCCATTATTGTAATTGTTCTCAAACTGCTGATCTAAAAGATGAACTCACAACAACCCAATCTCCCAAAGAGGTTTCATGAAACCCGCATTCCTTGTTTCTGTAGACAACACTCCCGTCAGCCAGGAGGTGTTGCGTTTTGCTGGCGATGGGTGGCCCGAGTATCAGATCGCCTAGTGGTCCTGTACTGCCGCTCAGCAGCGATTCAAGCCTTGGTTGAGGTAGAGAACTGCAGAATTCAGAGCCATGTTTTGAGGAGCAACTGCAAGCGCTTCAGCTCCGTTCTGAAGTTGAGATTGTTCACCTCTTCGCAGATCCAGCGGATGGGATCCTCAAGCTATAAGATGAGTTGCATCCTGAGCTGTCGGTCATGGCCGCACACTCACACACTCTGGGGGGTAGGCTCTTTCTCGGCAGCAACACGGACATGGCCCTGCATCAAAGTTCGACCCCTAACTCTGTCTATAAGCAAACTCAGTGGGATCCCCAACAGGTTATTGTTCCGTTGGATCTCAACTCGATCTCAGAATCAGTGCTCCGTAAGGCAGCTGAGTTAGCTCTCACCCGTGAGGGATAATTGCACCTCCTGCACGTGTTGGACTATCCGGAAATTCATGTTGTCGGGGGTGGATCTTTCTACGGGGTAGCGGTTGATGCTAGATTTCTGCAGGAACGATGCGAACAGCAGTTGGAACATGGACGCAAAAGCCTCGAAGAACTGGCAGCCCAGGCTGAACTGACGTCTCCCTATCAGCTTTATCTCCATTTAGACACCCTACCTGCAAGCCCTTCAACTCGCTGAGCGAGTCAACGCTGGACTAATCGTGATTAGTGCACATGATCATACCGCATTGGGACGACTGCTGATGGGCAGCAACACCAACTTCCTCATCCACAACTACGAAGGCTCGCTCTACATCCACAAGGAACTCCAGAGCTAGTTGCTGTTTGGAGCCAAAACTTGGAGTCTCCAAAAACTCTCCTACCTACCACTAACGTGGTCCCCCCTCTCCCAATGAGTGAGGGTTTTTAGAACCCGTTGAACACAAAGCTGCTTGCCATTGGGCGAAGGTTTTCAAAATGCGTTGGTTGAAAAGTTCTTTGCGAAGGAGCAACTTTAGATCAGAAGTAATTTGTTCTTCTCTCTAAGTGAAAGTGCAGCTGAAAGCCGGATGAGGGGCTACTTCAAACCTCCACATTTTCTCGAATTTCCAGTTAAAACACTCCCTCACCTACGACTGACGTGGTCTGCCAAACTAGTGACTGATCAAAAAATCAAACGGAGGTTTGGGACCCTTTGGTTTGTAAACGCTCCACCAGCCAGAGTTTGATGATCGATTGGCGAGTCACTCCAATCTGAGCTGCTTCCCGATCCAAGGCCTCGATCACCCAAGTAGGAAAATCAACATTGATCCACTTCGATTGCATGTTGACCCGTTGGGCGGTTGAGAGGTCAAGATCTGAAACAATGTCCTCCTGGTCCTCCTCAAACTTCTGATCAAATTCTTTCGCTTTCATAGAGATGTATCTCTTGCTTGCGCGATAGCCAGACCGAGATCAAGCGAATGCATTGTCGGTAGGTGAAGATGGCTAACCAGTGCTTGTCAGCCTATTGACCGACCACGAGAAATCGGGGTCCATCCTCAGATTTTGCCTGAATTTATAGCAGGAACGGATCATCCCAGAGCTTGCAGGCCGTGCGAAAATCCATCCCGTGCCTTTCGAAGTTACGCTGACTTTTGATGTGGTCGTACTCAAATCTAGGTATAAGTAATGATGATGTTTGTTTACTCATCCTCAAGAGAGAGACCAATTCTCTCCAATCGACGACTATCTCAGCTACCTTGGCGCAGTCTCAACTCCCACAAACGCAGCAAGAGTTTTCAGAATGCGTTGGTTCAAAAGTTTTTTGCGAATGGACGAGGGTTTTCAGACCACAATTCTTTCTCAGAGCACCGTCAGTAGCACCAGCTTGCACTTGGAGCCTTCTGTGAGGATGTAATCGATGGTCTGTAGCTCAGTGGTGTCCGTCAGTCCGGCCTGTTCCAGATCATTCAATAGTTTGCCAAAATTGCTCTTGAGCCAGAATTCATCGCGGACTGTGAAGCAGATCACCCCACCTGACCTAGTGACACGAACCATTTCTCGCAACGCTTCTGGTTGCACATGTCTGAGGGTGAAGGTCCCGATACAGATGACTGCATCATAACTAGCGGTTTCATGGTTTAAGGGTTGGTTCAGATCCAACTGCTGAAGGTCCTGATAGCACTGCTTGCTCTGGGCTTCTGCCAGCATGGACTCTGAGTAGTCCACACCATCGAGTTGGAAATTTCCGGTCGTGAAGAGCAATTGCCCCACCAGCCCAGTTCCACAACCTGCGTCCAACACCATGCCGGTTGCCAGATGTTTTCGTAATAAATCGACGCTGCGGACGGGTGCTTGGTAGCCCAACTCGTTCAGCAGATCCTGATCGTAGCTCTTGGCCCAGATCCCGTAGGCCTCTGAGATATCGTCGAGGCTTTTTGCATTGAGTACCTTATCGTGGATTTCCGTACGATTTCCCATTTAGCTTTCCTCTGTTTTGAATTCACAAGCAATGTGATCCCGAGTTGGGACAGTGGCTTACCTTAACATGAGGTCTGGCCGAAATGGCAAATCTGCGATTATCGTGTTGTAGAGATCTTGGTGGGGGATTTTTGCCAATTGACAGATCTTTTCAATTTTTAACAATCCACTGAATGCTTTCATTCACCGCTGACGTGGTCCTCTCTCTCCTACAGATGGCGGTATTTAATAATTTGATTTAATTTGCAAATTTTCATCTTTTTGGCAAGAAGCAGTTCACAGCTTCTTTGTCTTCTCAGGGGGAG
>JAQWOT010000222.1 GCA_029245725.1 SAR324 cluster bacterium
CCTACAGGCTTGGACAGGCCTATGTGGAATATTGCCGATATTTTTCCTGTCACTGTTGGTTGAAGAAGATCATTGGCAAAAGATTGAATCTGCTACTTGGATTAATTGGATCTCCGTGCTGCATGCCGTTATTTTCTCCTCGATCATCGGTCATGGAATCAACTTCTGGTTGTTACAGGAACAACCTGTCAGTCGCATCACTCCATACTACCTCCTGACTCCCATCTTCGCTGTGTTGATGGCAATCATCTTCTGGGGAGACGAACCCGGTCCAAAGGTATGGTTTGGTGGTGCTATGATCCTCTTTGGAATCCTCATGGTTTCGTCAAATTTCGATCTCAAAAAATGGAGAAACAACTGAGTAAATTCTTTAAGAATTCGGACAAATACGTTGACTAGTCTCCCTGATGAGATCAACATGCGCATCAGTATTTCTGGAGCCCAAAGGGTACTTATCCATGAAGTTGTTCCCTGCGAAGAAAAGGAATTTAGTACATCTCAATTTCTTTTGCACGGCTAGATCTCAACCCTATTTTCAAACCTTGAGACATGCATGTATTGATTACTGGTGGAGCTGGAATGTTAGGCCGCAAATTAGCCCAGCGACTGATTCAAGATCGAAGAATTGGCGAACAAGAAATTACCAAGCTGACCCTCGCTGACATCACAACCCCCAAGGGACTACCTCAATTTGAAGGGGCCTACGCTGAACACGCGATGGACATGGGAGATCCAGGCTCTGCTGAAACACTCATTCAACAAAGACCAGATTTCATCTTCCATTTGGCTGCTGTCGTTTCTGGAGAAGCGGAAGCTGATTTTGAGAAAGGCTATCGCGTCAACCTTGACAGTACCCGATATTTATTGGAAGCGATCCGGGCTCAAAAGGATTATTGCCCTAGAGTGATCTTCACTTCATCAATCGCTGTGTTCGGTGTTCCATTTCCAGATCCGATCCCTGATACGCATCACCGCACTCCCCTGAGTAGCTACGGGACTCAGAAAGCCATAGGTGAGTTGTTATTGGCAGATTATTCCAGACGCGGAATCCTACAAGGAATTGGGCTTCGACTACCAACAATCTGCATCCGGCCTGGATTGCCCAACAAAGCAGCATCTAGTTTTTTCTCGGGAATTCTTCGAGAGCCTTTGAATGGTAAGGAGGCTGTCTTGCCTGTGTCAGATGATGTCCGTCATTGGCATGCCAGCCCAAGAGCCGCTGTTGGCTTTTTCTTACACGCAGCCACTATTGATCTGGAACTAGTTGGTAGGGACTGCAATCTGACGTTGCCTGGTTTGTGTGCAAGTGTTAAGGAGCAGATCGAAGCACTGGAGCGCGCTGCGGGTAAGGATACTGTCTTATTGATTCGACGAGAGCCAGATCCTTTCATTGAAAAGTTGGTCTACAGTTGGCCTCAGTCATTTGAGGCTGAGAAGGCAAGATCGCTGGGCTTCAAAGCAGAAAATAACTTTGATGAAATCATCAAAATTTACATGGAAGAAGAACTAGGCGCATCCGCTTGATCATTGCTGATTTCACTTTGTCCCATGTAAATTTTTTTCCTAAGACTTACCAGCAAGAAACACTCAGAGGACTATTCACTAATCTAAAGTTTGATCCTCCTGAGTGGCAAAAATTATCTCACCAATTCCACATCGTCCCATCTTCAAGCCGATTTACTGGAAGGAATGCTCTTTGGTAGGGGTATTTTTCAGCCAAGGCCTCGTCTATATCCACTCCATGACCAGGACTCTCTCCGCAGAAGAGGAAACCATCATCGAATCTGTAATCATGAGGGAATACCGCATCGGTCTCTTCTGTGTGTCGCATGTATTCCTGAATCCCAAAGTTCGGCACCCAAGTGTCAAAGTGCAACGCAGCACCCATACATACTGGTGATAGGTCTGTTGCACCATGGCTGCCAGTGCGAACGTGATGGAGACCAGCAAGATCAGCAATTCTTCTCAAGTGTGTGATACCACCAGCGTGAACCACTGTCGTCCGGATATAGTCTATAAGCTGTTCCTGCAGCAAGGTTTTGCAGTCCCAAATCGTATTGAACACTTCACCCACTGCGAGGGGGGTGGTGGTGTGCTGGCGAATTAACCGAAAGCCCTCCTGATTCTCTGCAGGCACAGTGTCTTCCAGCCAGAACATTCGATAGGGCTCAAGCATCTTCCCTAGCTGTGCGGCTTCGAGTGGGGTCAAACGATGATGGACATCGTGAAGGAAGTGTGGCTCTGGCCCATAGACCTCTCTCAACTTTTCAAACAGCTTTGGAACAAAATCTAGATACTTGGATGTAGACCAGAAATTTTCGGTGGGTAAGTCATTGTCGGCCGGTTCATAAAACATTCGATCCTTCGAGACCCCGTATGTGCTGCCCAGTCCTGGAATACCCGATTGTGCCCGGATGGCCTTGTATCCCATCTCGCGGTAACGACCCACTTCATCAATGGTAGAGGAGAGATCTGCACCGTTGGCATGCCCGTATACCAAAACACCTGTTCGGCTTCTACCTCCCAGCAATTGATAAATCGGCAGATTGGCAATTTTGCCTTTCAGATCCCAAAGGGCGGTATCCACGGCTGCAATTGCCGTCATCGTTACAGGTCCTCGACGCCAATAGGCTCCTCGATAGAGATATTGCCAAATATCCTCAATCTGCTGGGGATCACGTCCGATTAGGCAAGGAGCCACATGGTCTTGAAGGTACGATACTACTGCCAGTTCCCTTCCGTTTAAGGTGGCATCTCCAAGACCATAAATTCCTTCATCTGTGACAATTTTGAGTGTCACAAAGTTCCGCCCTGGACAGGTCACAATCACACGGGCTTCTGTAATTTTCATGCTCGTCTCCTTGGTTTAAGAAAGATACAAATTCATCTTAATCAGTGGTTTTTGATTGACTTTAAGTCAATCACTAATATATCAGAGACACGTTTTTCTGCATGCATAAAAGCATGCAGAATTCGTAATCATGAATCTAGGGAGGCTCAAACCATCAATCCTCCCTGCCATCTCTGAAGGAGAATTCTCATGAAAAATTGGTTGAAGATCTCAGTGACGACGGTCGTCGCCCTAGGTTTGAGCAGTGCCACCCTACTCGCACAAACTACACTGAAGTGGGCTCATGTTTATGAGACTTCAGAGCCCTACCACACCTGGTCTGTTTAGGCTGGGGAGCAAATTGAGAAGCAGACCAACGGTAAGTACAAGGTTGAAGTCTATCCCGCTTCATCTCTTGGTAAAGAAACCGACATCAACCAGGGAATGCAGCTAGGGACCGTGGATATGATTATCTCTGGTCTATCATTTGCCGCCAGAAGTGTCCCAGGAATTGGTGTAGGATACTACCCTTTCACTTTCCATGATGGGAAACACCTACTGGCCTAATCAAAGAGTGATGGTTTTGCTGAGTTGGCTGGAATGTATGAAAAGAAAACGGGAATCCACATCACAGCGATGACCTACTACGGTGCACGCCACACCACTTCAAACTGACAGTTCAGTGACTGTGCAGGAATGAAGAATTTGAAGATTCGAGTACCTGATGTTCCTGCCTACATGGCCATGCCGAAGGCCTGTGGCGCCAATCCAACCCCAATTGCCTTCTCTGAGGTATACTTAGCACTGCAAAGTGGAACGGTAGAGGCCCAGGAGAATCCACTTCCTACCATTGATGCCAAGAAGTTCCACGAGGTTCAAAAGCATATCATGCTGACTGGTCATATCGTTGATGCAGTGGCAACACAGGTGACCCCTCATATTTGGAACAACCTGAGTGCAGCTGAGAAGACACTCTTCACAAATATCACTCGTGAGGCAGCTCAGAAAGCTAGCCAAGAAATCATGGACCGGGAAGCCAAGTTGGCAGCAGTCTTTCGAGAGCGAGGTTTGACCGTTACTGACGTAGATCGAGATAGCTTCCAAAAGGCTGTTCTGAAGGCAGTACCCATTGCTTCAATGGGCTACGACAAATCTGATTGGGATAAAATTCAGGCAATTCGCTGATTCCCATGTCATCTAGTGAAAAACTGTCCACATTGGACAATTCTGAACATTCAGGACAATTTCACGCCACCGATGAGCCAGTCGACCTGAGTGTTTACCAGTGGGAAGACTGGTTGACCTTTGTGGTGTTTTGGTTATTGGCCATTACGGTCTTTTACCAATTCTTTACTCGCTACGTCTTGTCAGACTCAGCAGGATGGACGGAAGAAATCGCTCGTTATCTGCTGATCGGGGTGACCTTTTTAGGTGCGTCGATGGCAGTCCGTCACAACACTCACATTCACGTAGAATTCATTTATCGTCTTGTTCCCCCAAAAGTTGGACGCTCACTTTCCACTTTCGTAGATCTTGTACGAATTGCCTTTCTAGCTTACACAAGTTGGGTTTCGTACACCCTTGTGCCGAGAATGCACAACCTCAACATGACGGTAATTGACTTTCCTATGAGCTACGTCTACGGATTCGTCACTTTTGGTTTTGTAATGATGACTTTTCGCTCCGTTCAGGTGGCAATTCGTCATCAGCGACAGGGCTGGAGTTCTTTGGAACGTCCCGGAGAAATTGAGAACTAACCCATGAACGCCCTGCTTTTTCTTTCTTTCCTTTCTTCCATGTCTTTGGGGATTCCGATCGCAATTGCCATGTGCATCGGTTCCTTAATGTATATTTGGTTCTCTGGCACCATTCCGCCATTAACCCTGGTGCACAGAATGGTAGGTGGGGTTGATAGCTTTCCCCTACTCGCTGATCCCTTCTTCATCCTTGCCGGGAATTTGATGAATTCGGCAGGGGTCACTAATCGTATTTTTCATTTCGCTTTGTCTATGGTTGGCTTAAGGGTGGACTGGGGCATGTGAACATCCTTGCTTCAGTGATTTTCTAAGGGATTTCAGGAGCTGCTATCGCTGATGTGGGTGGACTGGGAACCATCGAAATCAAAGCAATGAAAGATAACGGCTACCCTACCAATTTTGCTGTTGGGGTAACTGCTGCCTCGGCTACGATCGGCCCGATCATACCCCCATCCTTGCCGATGGTGATCTATGGGGTTCAGGCCAATGTTTCGATTGGACAGTTGTTTACCGGAGGTTTCATTCCGGGTTTGGTCATGACCCTTTTGATGATGGGAATGGTCACTTACTTTTCCTACTCCCAACACTACGGAAGAGATGCCGCCCTCAATTGGTTGAAAATGGGGAAGGCCTTCTTGGAGTTGGTAATACTACTGATCGCAGCTTATTTTCTGTTTCATCTTTGGCAGGATGAAGAACTTGGGGGCATGTGGAAATTTGGAGTCCCGTTCTTGGGGTTAATGGCTATTGATAAATTTCTGAGGTTAGAAGCCTTTATGGCGTTGATGACCCCAGTCATTTTGATCGGTGGTATGGCATCTGGCCTCTTCACCCCCACCGAAGCCGCTGTTGCTGCTGTTGCCTGGTCTCTCTTCCTTGGTCTGGTTTGGTATCGTTCGTTGAATTGGAAGATGTTGATCAAGATCTCGATGGAAACTATCGAAACCACAGCGACAGTTCTTTTCATCGTGGCTAGTGCTTCCATTTTTGCTTGGGTGTTAACTACGACTCAAGTCACCTCACAAATTGCGCAATGGGTCCTTTCCATCAGTGACAATCCGTTAGTATTTTTGCTCATGGCGAATGTTTTTTTGTTATTTGTAGGTTGTTTCATGGAGAGGATCGCAGCAATCACCATTCTGGTTCCTGTGTTCATGCCAATTCTTGGTAGTCTAGGTATAGACCCTGTTCACTTCGGTTTGGTGATGGTTCTAAATCTGATGATTGGGTTGTTGACTCCACCTATTGGCATGGTTCTCTACATCATGGCCAAGATTTCTAACCAAACCTTTGAGGAAACCGTTCAAGCTGTGCTGCCTTGGTTCATACCGTTGATTGGTGCCCTATTAGTCATAACGTACGTCCCAGAGATAGTCTTGTGGCTACCAACAATGCTTTATCGATAAATTCAAAGCTAAACTTTAGGAGGACCCTTGCTGCAATGTAGCATTTACGGAGCGGAAGATCTGAGAATTGAAGACGTTCCTTGTCCGCAACCCGGACCCGATCAGGCATTGGTAAAGATGGGAGCTGCAGGAATCTGTGGTTCTGATATGCACTATTTTCGGCATGGACAGATTGGGAAATTCAAAATTCAAGAACCCTTGATCCCTGGCCACGAGGCATCTGGTGTGATTGCAGGTCTGGGCACCAATGTCACTGGTCTCGAAGAAGGACAACGAGTTGCGATTAATCCCTCTCACCCTTGTGGAAAATGTTCTCGATGTCGGGAGGGGCGTGAAAACCTTTGTGACAGTATGTTTTTTCTTGGGAGTGCCAGTGTTTTTCCGCATGCACAGGGAATGTTTCGGGAGTATTTTTTAATTTCCGCAAAGCAGTGTATTCCTGTTTCAAATCAGGTTTCTCTTGAAGAACTGGCATTGTCAGAACCATTCTCTGTGGGACTTCACGCAGTCAACAGGGCAGGGAACTTGTCTGGGAAGAGAGTCTTAATCAGTGGTTCGGGAACGATCGGATGCATGGTTTTACTTGCTGCTAAACTGGATGGGGCAGAACAGGTCACGATGGTTGATGTGCTGGAGGAACCGTTGGCAATTGCCCGAAAAGTTGGGGCTGACCAAACGCTTTGTGTGAAGCCATCAGCAGCACTGTCTCCTGAATTACTTAATCAATTTGATGTGGCTTTTGAGGTTTCGGGGGCGGCATCTGCACTTGGCAACTGTATCGAACTAGTCTGTCGTGGAGGTACAATAGTGCAGGTCGGAACGCTTCCTGTTGAGGGAATTCATCTTTTTGCGAATCAGATCATGGTTAAGGAATTGGACATCAGAGGTTCTATGCGTTTTGGCAATGTATTCTCACGAGCCGTCAAATTGCTTGAGAGTCAAAGATTGAACGTGCAACCGATCCTAACTGGTCGATTTCCGATTGCCGAAGCAGCCAAAGCTCTCCAGTTGGCTTTTGATAAAACGATCTCCATGAAAGTTCAGATTGTGCCTCATTGACAAAGTCAGTGAGCAGTGTTCTTCGAATCAATTATTACTGGGTGCTAAATCTAAAGAAACTGATCAAACGAGTAGGTGCCCTCTACCAAAGAAATGGCCTGGCCTGTCTTGATTGACTCCTGAGCTGCTAATCCAAGCAGGACAGCCCGGGCTCCATCTTCTAAACTAACTTCGATTTCCCCATTCCCTAAAACTACCTGCTGGAACCGTTGGTGCTGGTAAAATGTGGACCCATGATGGTCCCCGGCTGCCAGAATCAAAGGGTCTACAGCGGCTTCTATTCTTGAAACACCTTTTGGAAATCTTGGACTAAAAATCAACTCTGGTGTAGGTGGGTTGCCCAAATCTTCTGGCCAGAATCGATCTGGCCCAGGAATTTTACATTCTACCTTCCCTGATGATCCAACAGCTGCAATTTCCTCCTGGAAAAGAGATCCTTCAGCGAACATGCACAGGTCAAGGGTTGACCTCATTGCATTTGCAAACTCTACAATCACAAAGGCTTGGTCAATAATATCTGGTTTCTGTCCTGAGTAGCTTTCATCAAGATGATTGACTGCCATCCCTCCTGACGCAAAAACCTTTGTTGCTTGGCTTTGTGTGATCAGGTTCATCAGATCAAAAAAATGGCAGCACTTTTCTACGAGTGTTCCACCAGAGTTGGCATTGAAGCGATTCCAATTGCCCACTTTGACCAAAAATGGAAAGCGATGCTCACGGATACTTAGTGTTTTGAGTTGACCTAAACAAGAAGGATTGCGAATCTCTTCAATCAGAGCAGCCAAGGGAGGCATATAGCGATATTCCATTGCCACCCAAATCGGAAAATGAAAATTCTTTTTCAGTTGAAGTAATTTTTTGAGTTGCGCTGCAGAGGTACAGAGTGGTTTCTCAACCAAAGTTGGCTTTGGTTGAAGGCTGCTGATCAGTTCTAATTGCTCAGCATGTCTAAAATTAGGACTCGCAATCACCCAAGCATCGACTTCTGTTTCCCATAGCAATGCCTCGATGCTCTCATGAAATTGGATCGAAGGAACTTGTTGTTTCATCTGTGTTCGCACCCCTTCATCGGGCTCATAAGCATGCTTTAACTCAACATTATCCAGCAATTTCATATTTCGCACGTGCTCCTGGCCCATCATTCCACATCCAATCATTCCATATTGAAGCGGCCGTTTTTCAGTCGTCATTTTTTACCCACAAAATCATTTAGCTAAAGTCATGTCCAATTCTCAAACAGTCGTACCTATCCAGAGTGCAGATCTAGATCGTGTGGAAGTGGCGTGGTTTGCCCCTCTTTGTTCAGATGATTACCGGTATCTTGGTGTTCCAGATGGGCAACTACGCAGCAATTGGAAAAACACTAGTGAAGTCTTACTTACTGCTGAAAAGCTTGGCTTCGGCAACATTCTTTGTCCCTCTTCCTATCAAGTTGGCCAAGATACGTTAACATTCGCATCCAGCGTAGCACCTCTGACCAGTCAAATTAACGTGCTCACGGCTGTACGCTGTGGAGAAATGCACCCAATCATGTTGGCTAGAACGGTTGCTACCATGGATCATATGATGAGAGGCCGCCTTACGATCAATATTATTTCCTCGGACATGCCAGGAGAGAAGATTTCCAGTGAAGATCGTTACGAACGGTCCAAGGAGGTCGTCGAGATTCTCAAACAGGCCTGGAGCCAAGATGAAATCAACTATGAAGGTCGTTTCTATCAATTTCAAAAGCTAACCACTGATCCTGCCAGACCCTATCAGCAAAATGGTGGACCACTACTCTACTTTGGTGGCTATTCTCCGCCCGCACTTCAACTTTGTGGCCAGCACTGTGATGTCTACCTGATGTGGCCGGAACCAGAGGATGCGTTGAAAGAAAGAATGCGAGCTGCTCACGCTCAGGCCCAGTGTTTTAGGAGAAAACTCGATTATGGGTTGCGGGTTCACATGATCGTTCGTAACACAGAAGCCGAAGCTAGAGAATACGCGCAGTCTCTGGTGTCTCAGCTAGAAGCCAAAATTGGACAATCGATCAAAGCTCGGGCTTTGGACTCCACTAGCCTTGGCGTCTCTTATCAGGCAAAGAATGTCATTGATTCAGATGAACTCGGGTTTGTAGAACCTAATCTTTGGACTGGCGTCGGACGAGCTCGTTCTGGATGTGGAGCTGCGCTTGTTGGTAGTGTTGATCAGATTCTGACCAAACTTGAAAGATACCAGAAAATGGGAATTCGGGCTTTTATTTTCTCAGGCTATCCCCACAAGGATGAATGTGAAAATTTTGGAACAAATTTACTCCCGCAACTTCAAACCTGCCAACTTTCAAAAGTCTATGGGAGGGTCCCTGACTCTCTCCCCCTGACACCTCTTGGTGTTGGAGAACGGTGTTGAGTCCAGGTTCTTTTGAACACATGAATTCAGTTAAACACAATAGAATCAAATAACAGTCAATATCTTTCAGCTTTCATGGTGACAGTCACTAAGTCATGGCTTTAACGTCTCGGCAAGAGAATTCGTAAAGATCAACTTCATTACTAAGAAAATGAGGTGGATTTTGATGGCTGGATGGTCTTCAAAGACTAGGGGAATCCCGATCCAATAGAGAAATTAAAATTCAGATCTAATTAATTATGAATTTTATTACATAGATGTGGATTGCTTGGATGCAATTCAGTCGGGTGCTTTGGAAATTTACATAACGAGAATCGGCGGATTCAGAAAAATTTATGGGCCAGTACAGGTGTTGGACCTTCCCTATATGTTTCCAGATGACCATGTAGCTAAATGCCACTTTGACTGACCGTTCACCAACCAAGTGCGTGCAATTGTCTTAGAAGAGGGTATTCCCATGAGACTGATGGCAATTTCCAATACTGGAGTGGAGGGTGGAAAGATATCGCTAATACAAAGAAGCAGATTCGGACACCAAATGAAGTGAACGGTTTAAAAGTCAGGACTATTAAAGTGGATGTCCAAATTGAATTAGTGAAGGCAATGGAAGGAAATCCTACCCCAATTTCCTGGCCTGAGGTCTGTATCTCTATC
>JAQWOT010000223.1 GCA_029245725.1 SAR324 cluster bacterium
CAAGGAATGGAGGTAATGTTTCTCCATGCTACACAAGGCCATGCTTTCCAGTCAAACGGCTATGGTATTCACAAGCCAGAAGATCTGCTTGGCAAACGAGCAAGAACACCAAGTCGAACAGGAGCTTGGACGCTGGAAGAACTTGGGGCAGATCCCATTTCTGTACCTGTCAAAAACATTCCTCAGACTATTCAAAGGAAAGTGGCAACAACAGTTATGTTGCCATTTACTGCCAATCCATTACTCAAACTCAACCAATACATCACTCATATGACTGAAGGTCATGAACAGACACGCTTTGGTACTGTAGTCTTTCAAGTGTCCATGAATCAGCAAAGGTGGAATAGTCTTCCTGATGATATCCAAAAGGCCTTTCAGATGGCATCTGATGAGCGGATTCTAAGGAGGGCTGGTCAAGTGTGGCACGAAGATGAAAAGCGAGGTCTTGATTTGATGCTGAAATTCAAGCGAAAGCATATTGTTTTGAGTGAGGAAGAGACGGAAGCTTTCCGCCTCCAGTTGGAGCCTGTGGTGGAGCGCTGGATTGATGAAGTCAGCAAGGATGGCATTGATGGAAAGGCATTAGTCACCAAGGCTCGAAAACTGATCGCCAAGCACTCGCAGCAATAGGCTCAAAGATCTATTTACCAAACCTCCTCGATTTGAATGATCTGTGCTCAATGGAATTTGCGTTTTCTCCAGTAGGGAAAGAGCTTCTACCCAAGGACGCAGATCAACCTTCCTGACACGCCATCCAAAAATATATCTGGGGTCGTGGGATGCACTCCAGCAAGTTGGTGTTTACTGACAGAAATGTCCACCACCCTTTCTAAGACAAAAAGTCACATAAATTAGATCAATCAGGCGGTTGAGGTTTCAGCTTGTTACGCATTATGATCCTTCTCTATGAAAATTTTAATTTCCATCATCGGTAGGAGAAGGTCTTTTGCGACTCCAAGACATCCCCATGCGCCGCAAGCTCGTTGGTAGTTTTTTGCTGGTTGGCTGTGTGCCTGCCGTCTTGCTGACAGTGGTCACTCTGGTGGTGGCAATGAACTCACTGATGACACAAACTTACGAGCAACTGAGTGGGCTGCGTGAGAACAAACAACAGCAGTTAGAGACTTATTTTACTCAGCAGCAAAGTGATCTGGATGTGCTTGGTAAGACAGTGGAGAGCTTTCAGAAAGCGGCAGAGGTCAAGTTAGCAGCAATTCGAGATGCTAAGGCAGTAACTCTGATGGATTATCTGAGTTTCAGCAGGGCCCAATTGCTGGATTTTGCAAAAAAGCCCCAACTAATCGATGCGATGGCAAACCTGCCCGTGTATCTCCGGAACTATCGTTATGACCGGGAAGTGTCAGTGGATCAAATTGAGCTAATTCGTAAGGAATTGCGACTTTGCTGGGAAGAAGATTTTGGTCAGCGTTATCAAGAAATTACTGGAGAAAATGATCTGGATATAGAAGAGAAATTTTCATTGTTGAGTGAGTGGAGCATCGTTATCCAGCAGGCATATATTTCGAGCAATTCAAACTCTCTTGGGTCAAAGATAGAATTACTCAAACCAAAGAGTGAGCTTCTTTTTGCACCACCTTATGACTTGATGCACGAGGATCTCCATCCAATGATTCGAAATTTTGCAGAAGAATTTGGTTACCAGGATGTTTATCTGGTTGATTCAAAGAGTGGAGACGTGGCCTATTCGATGATGAAACGCATTGATTTTGGCACTTCTCTCATAGATGGGCCGTTTGCAGAAAGCCATTTAGGGGAACTTTTTAGCCTAGCAAATACAGCAGTAACACCGGGTGAATTTTTGATCGCAGATTTCGAGCCCTATGAGCCCAGCTTTGAAAAGCCAACGGCGTTCATGGCAACCCCTATTTTTGAGGAAAATCGTAAACTAGGTGTGTTGATCTTTGAGTTTCCAGTGGACAAGTTCAAAAATGTGATGAGTGATCGTAGCGGCTTGGGACAGACCGGAGAAACCTATTTGGTTGGAAGTGATCAACTTTTTCGCTCCGATTCCTATCTGAATCCAACAAATTTTTCAATGGAAGTATCATTTCAAGACTTTGAAGAAGTAGAGACAGCGCAGGTTTTGGCTGGGCTGTCAGGAGATTCGGGAGTGGGGGTGAGCCGCAATTACATGAATAATCACGTCTTGAGTGCCTGGCGTCCTTTTGAATTTGAGGGATTCAATTGGGTTCTTGTGAGTGAAATGCGGGTGGGTGAAGTACTTAACCCATTGAATGCCAGCGGAAGTGAGTTCTACAAAGATTTCTCTGAATTGAGTGATTACAACGATTTATTCCTGATTCTACCCAACGGAGTCATTTTCTACACAGCTGCACGTGAAGCGGATTACCGAACAAACATTTTGAATGGAAATTTTAAGAATAGTAATCTGGCCAAGCTGGTACGCAAGATTGGCTATGGAGCACTGGATATTCAGCAAATGAACAAGCAAGTGAGATTTACAGACTTCGCACCGTATGAACCAAAAGGGAATGTGCCTGCTGCTTTCTTGGCAAAGGGGGTAAAAATCAGCAATTCTCTGCTTGGCACAACAAATCAGACATCACGAACAAATCTGGGTTCACAACTGGTCGTTGCCCTGCAACTTTCTGACAGCACCTTGAATGAGGTAATGCTGCAACGCACCGGTCTCGGCGAGACTGGAGAGTCCTATCTGGTGGGCCCTGACCTCAAACCACGGACCAGTACCCGTGATCCCAACCGTAACCTGGCCTCCTCTCTCAGTGGAGAGGTCTCTCTCAATGGGGCTGACACCGAGCCAGTCCGCTTGGCCCTAGCGGGTCAGAGTGACACTG
>JAQWOT010000224.1 GCA_029245725.1 SAR324 cluster bacterium
GCAGTATAGCTGAGACCCTGCACAGCAGAATCAAGAAAAGTGGTTTCACGCTGCAATTTGACGGTCAAGGCAAGTTGTTTGGCATTTGAGGCTGAAGAGATTGTGAAATTGTCAGTAACACCGTAATCAATGGCTCCGTCGGTGAGGGTTTGGCTGGTCAGTTTGGTGTTTAGCTGATTAGAGGTGAGGACTGTGGCGTAGCGGTAGATGAAGAGGCGTAGGGGAGTATTCAGTTCTAAAGAGAGCGTGATTTGAGTGGAGGGTAGACCGAGGACTCCTGAGGTGAGTGGGTTAGTTGGACCTGCCTCAGAAAAAGCTGTTCCCCCTGGAACGACAACGATGAACTCGGTAGCCCGTGAACTGGTGCCTGCTCTTTGAGCACGCTCGTCACTTCGATGCTGCAGGGTCAGGGTGACTTGTACCTGATTGCTGGACTCCCCTTCCTCCGGTAACGGAGCGCAGGTAGTGAGCAGAAAGGTGAGTGGGATCCAGAGAAATGTGAGTCGGTTTAAAAGTTTAGACAATCGGTACTGTGGCTTTTTCTGGGTAAAACATTAAAAGAGGACTAGGTCTTAGTAAGCTGCACGCTAAAATTAGAGTGGGTAAAAAAGTTTTATATAACATATTCCACACAAATTGAACAAATCAGTTGGGTTAATTTTGTGCGTGAAGGGCGAAATGTAGTGCTAGTTTTGGATAGTCATAACACGAATCAATTTTGAGATCTCTGAGAAGCATAATAAGAGCTCAATCAACAAACCATGTAACGGACTGGGTACCTACACTTATCCAGATGGGCGGATCTATGTCTGGGAATTCAAAGAAGGTAGTTTCCATGGTCGAGGAATCTATTCCTGGCCGGATGGACGTGTTTTCGTTGGAGAATTTAAAAACGGCAAAAGGAATGGTGAGGGAACCTTAACTCGGCCAGAGGGGAAAGTTGAGAGCGGACATTGGGAGAACAGCAAATTGGTAGCATGAGAGCTATGGGGCTTTACTCACTAATCAACGAGGCCACGTTGTGTAGGTCAACTCTGCTTCGGCTGAATAGCCTTGGAGTTTGTCACTCTGTAGCAGAGACCTTGTTTTTCCAAGTGCCACAACAGGATCGCTATCAATCACATACAACTGTGTAGCAGAATCCTGAGCTGAGTCTGGTAAGAATTGACTGAGGTTCTCTCGGGCAGCAATCAGCTGCAAGGTTTCACGACCAAGTGGTGGCTGAACAGCAAACCTGCCAAGATCGATCCACTCACCTGTTTCCACAACAGTCACATGCCGAATAAAGCGTTTAGGTGAATTCTGGATACTTGGTTCAGTTCGACCAGATAAGATAGCGGCTCGTCCGTCATGAACGTATGGCCAACAATGTAAAAATATCCTGGTTTGTTCAACTTAACCTGCAGCTCAAACTCATCTCCCTCACTAAAATGAAGTTGCTCCCTCCCCCGATCCGTCTTGATTGAAACTCTAAAGTCAGAAGCCAGCCAGACATCCACATCTTCTCTTAGCAATTCATCAAAGACCGGCTGACTTGGTCCAGCTTGCAAGCCTGCATAGGCAGTGGCCACAAGAAATGTGGATCTGGTCAACTTAATCGCATGACTTTGCGCTTTGCTCAGATGCAGAGTGATTTCCATCCCTTGGTCGCCTACTACATAGTTTCCATGCAACCAATACTTAGCTTGATCAGGACTAAGCACGGTCTTTAGCTCTTGTTGTAGTCGTCCTTGGAAGGCAAGGGCAAAGGGTGTGATCTCCTGAGTCTTCGAAACTTTCATTGGAAAGACATAGACACTGGAGTATTCCTGCATCTCTTTGGTCAGCAGCCTAGCGGCTTG
>JAQWOT010000225.1 GCA_029245725.1 SAR324 cluster bacterium
TGGTCAGTGGACCAGCCGCAAGGCGGATGATTACTTCATTCCGCAATGGAGGCAGCAATTTTCATCAGGTCCTGTGTTGATCAATCTGATTCACGAAATGGATATCCTTCGATTCATTTGTGGTGAAATTGAATCAGTTACAGCCCAGCTCCAAACAGGTTTTCGCGGTCATCCTAAAGAAGAAACAGCAGCAATTATCTTGAGGTTCAATAGTGGAGTCCTCGGAACCTTTCTACTCTCGGATGCTACCCCCTCACCATGGAATTGGGAGCATGCGACAGGCGAAAATGTCAATTTCCCCCATACAGGCCAAAACTCGTATTGCTTTATGGGCTCGGATGCCTGTCTGGAATTTCCCAACCTTAGGATTTGGCAATCGCAGGGAAAACCCGATTGGAATCACCTGATGAAGATGGAGGAAAAGCCTGTCCCACTTGAAGACGCCTACATTGCCCAATGTCATCATTTTTGTGGGGTTATAAGAGGTGAGGAAAAGCCGCGAATCACTGCGGAAGATGCCTCTAAAACATTAGCTGCGACTCTTGCGGTCTTTGACTCTGCGAAGCAGCAGCAGACGATTTCGTTGTGACTTATCAATTCATTGATGTTGTCTGTACAAACGATGTAATGGAAGTTTCCGTTCAGCGTCCCGAGGTTTTGAATGCGTTGAATATTCAGGCTCATGCAGAATTGGCTGATGCCTTCGATAAATTTGCAAATGACTCAGCGCTGAATATGGCGTTAATCAGGGGTTCTGGGGAGAGAGCATTTTGTGTGGGCTCTGACTTGAAAGAGAGAGCACAGGTAGGCTCAGATCACATGCCTCCCAGCGGTTTTGCAGGCCTCACGGAGCGCTTTGATTTAGATAAACCAGTGATAGCATTGGTAAATGGTGATGCGATTGGAGGTGGCTTAGAGATTATACTGGCTTGTGATCTTGCGATAGCTGTGGATACTGCGCGGTTTGGCTTGCCAGAGCCGAAAGTTGGTTTGGCAGCCAGTGGTGGTTTGCACCGTCTTGCTCGTCAGCTTCCTTTAAAGAGGGCTATGGAGATTTCTTTGAAGGGACAGCTCTTTGGTGCTGTCGAAGCTAAGGAACTTGGGCTGATCAATGAGATTGTCCCCAGACAGAGTCTTGAAGATATGAAAAAAAGGTATCTGTCAGATTTGAAAGAATGTTCTCCTTTAGCTTTGAGAGCTACCAAACAAATGGTGCTACAAGGGTTAGATCATGGATCCTTGGAGAATGCTTTTAAAGCCCACTATCATTGTTTTCAACAGATGCTTGCGAGTGAAGATGCCAAAGAAGGTGTTCAAGCATTTTCCGAGAAAAGAAAGCCTGTTTGGAAGTGTAGATAGTTCAGTAAAATTATTAGATTTAGGGATCTATCCATGCCAGTTTGCAACAGATGTGAGAAGACATTCGATGTGGAAACAGCCCCGGGAGCCTTGATGTTTGGGCACCCGTCTACTGTTACTGAGGCGGTACCAGTTTGGAAGGCTCATATTTGCCAAGAGTGTGAGGCAGAGATGGTTGCTGAATTCAAGCGCAAACCCTTGGTGAAGGATCCTGAAAAAACATGACAACATCTTTTTATGTTGAGGTCGGTCAAATCTCGACCTTCTCAAAGACTGTTTCAGAGAGTGATGTTTATCTATTTGCGGGGATCACCGGAGATTTTTCTCCAAACCATGTGAATCGGCAGTACATGGAGAAATCTTCTTATGGGAAGTTGATGGCTCATGGGGCGCTACTGGTCGGCTTCATGTCCACGGTTTCAACGTTAGCGATTGCAAATACAAGAGAGGCTGAGGAAACCCCTGTTTCAGTTGGATATGATCGAGTTAGATTTCTTAAACCAGTCTTCTTGGGAGATACGGTTACTCTGACTTATCGAATTGCAGAAATTGATCACTCTCGGCGGCGATCATATGCCGATATTGAGGTAGTGAACCAAGAACAAGAACTAGTTGGTGTTGGAAGACATATTCTTCAGTGGGTTCCGAATTCTGCATCAGATGTGGAAACCCAGTGAGTTTCGATCTGGAAGGACAGCGCTTCGCGATTACAGGTGCTGGAAGAGGAATCGGCAAAGCAATTGGAAAAAGATTCGCCGAATTGGGTGCAAGGGTCTCAGCATGGGACTTAAATTTAGCAGAAATTGCCTCAGATCCTGCTTTTGAACATAGCGCACAAGTGGATGTAACCGATGAAGCATCGGTTTCCAAGGGAATTGAAGCAAGCTTGGGAGCACTTGGGGGCTTGGAAGGATTGATTGCAAGTGCTGGAATTAACGGACCAACTAAGCCAACCTGGGAATATTCTCTTTCGGATTGGCAGCAAGTCCTTGATGTTGATTTAACTGGAGTCTTCCTTTCTGTAAGATCAGTACTTTCTCA
>JAQWOT010000226.1 GCA_029245725.1 SAR324 cluster bacterium
GGCCCAGGGTTCATTGGAAGAGATCTTTGGGACAACGGAGTCGGTAGCGGAGATGATGCAGATGATTCGTCATGCCGCAGAGGAGCAGTCACAGGGGATCCGTCAGGTGAACCAGGCGTTGGAGGAGTTGAACCAGATGACGATGGAGAATGCGCAGTTTTCAGAGGTGAACGCGAAGTCGAGTTCACAGTTATCCCAGCAAGCCGAAGAGTTGTTGGAGGTGGTACACCAGTTTCGTTTGTGGGAGGGAGAAGAGGAAGAAGAAAGTGAAAGTCCAGCTGCCTTGCCCAAGCCTGAAGAATTAGAAGCTATGGAAACAGCACCGGTAAACTAGACCTTCCTGAACACCACCACCGCTAATCGACCCGACCCATTGAAAATCCTCGAGTGAGATGACGACGTACCAGGATGACAATCAGAATTCCTGGAATCAACGTCAAGACGCCGGCTGCTGAGAGAATCGGCACGTTTGCAGTAAAAACACTGGACACCCGCGACATGATTGCCCCGATTGGCTTGACATCAATTGTTGTCAGCGCGTTGGAGAGAATGACTTCGGTCCAGGAAAACAAGAAGCAGAAGAAGGCAGTGACAGCAATTCCTGGGGCTATTTCAGGCAGTAGAATCTTTCGAAAATACGTGGCCAGATTGTAGCCATCAATGCGCGCCAATTCATCCAACTCAGCTGGCACGGATGAGATGAATCCTTCAAGAATCCAGATTGCAATCGGTAGATTAAAGAAACAGTGGGCTAGTGCCACTGCGATGTAGGTGTCGATAAGATTGAGATCAGAAAAAATCTGGACGATTGGAATCAGTAGAATCGCCGGGGACATCATCCGGAAGGCAAGCAGGCCAAAGAAGAGAGAACGACTACCAAAGAAACGGTAGCGAGAGAAAGCATAGGCCGCTGGAATGGCAGCTACCAGGCAGATGGCAACATTCATCAGTACATAGACCGTTGCATTGAGATAGCCCAGGTACCAGCTCGAATCACTGAAGATGACTTGGTAGTGATCCAGAGTTGGGGACTTTGGATACAAGGTCAGCTGACCAGCGAGTTCCTTCATCGGCTTGAAGCTCATCGTCAGTAACCAATAGAGAGGAATCAATAGAAAGGCCAGATAGAAAACGGGTACAATCGAAAATCTCTGGTTCATGTACCCTCCTGAGACTTCATGCTTTGTGATGGAATAATCCGCGAGAAAAATAACCAAGCTACGACTACCACGATTGTGGCATAGATGACGGCCATGGCGCCTCCTTCACCCAAGTCGAACTGGATCGTAGCAGTTTGGATCAATTCCAGAGAAAGAAAGTTGGTGCTGACGCCAGGTCCCCCTCGAGCCAGCACATAAGCTTCTGTGTAGATGATGAAGCTATCCATGAAGCGGAGAAGTCCAGCAATCAGTAGCACCAACCGAAGCTTGGGCAGTTGGATATGCCGGAAGATTGCCCAACGTCCAGCACCATCAATTGCTGCTGCCTGGTAATAAGCATCTGGAAGCGTACGCAGTCCAGCAAAGCAAAGCAGCACCACTAAACTGGTCCAGTGCCAGGTGTCCATCAGAATCAGTGTGATCCACACAACAACAGGATCATTTAGGTCATAATTCCATCCCAGCAACGCCACGAACTCGCTGAGGAGCCCAATTTTTGGTAGAACCAGAAACCTCCAGATATAGCCCACCACAATCACTGGCATCAGCAATGGGATGGCAAAAATGATGATGTATAATTTGGAGAGCAGTCCCTGGGCGGGTAACTTCAGCGCAATGTAGATCCCCAGGGGCAATTGAATAGCCAGAGCCAGGATCGAAAATCCAAGACTCCGCAAGAGAGCAGCATAAAATTCAGCAGATCCCAGCACCTGCTCGTACCAAGTGGTGCCCACCCAGATATAGTGTTCCCCCGCAAAGGTGTCATGTAGAGAAAAATAAATCACTATTGCGAAGGGAATCACTCCGCTGAGGATCATTAATACTAGGGTTGGACTAAGCAGTCCATAGGCAAGGCGGTGCTGTGCAGTGGAAGCCATGGGTGCCTTAAAATTGTAAAACAATCAGGGGAAAAGAAAGAAAATAGTGCGCTTGCTTTGGAGGTTCAAGAGCAGATCTACTTAAAAACAATTGGTACCATTCTTGCGGAATGTTTCCTCCAAAACATCTCTTTCGGATCAGGCTCTTGAAGAGTTCTGAAGGATAGGGAGCGTTTTGTAAAACTGGTGTCTGAGAAGACACGACTGGGTAAGGAGGAAAATGCCAGATAAAAACACAGAGGGTCAACCGAATGTCTTGCTCCGTGAAGCCAACCTACGTCGAGAAAGGGAAAAAAACCAGGACTGGAACGGGGAAGTGCGAGAGACGATGCTGCGTAAATTTCTAGAAGGAATTGTAGAAGCTGATTGAACAGAAATGAGGGATCGACACTAGTCCGGTCCCTCAAACCACCACTTACTTGATGGACGCAGAGGCTCCAGCTTCCTGCAGCTTCTTAACGATCTCTTCGGCTTCTTCTTTCGGGCAGCCTTCCTTCACGGTTTTCGGTGCGCTCTCAACGAATTCCTTGGCTTCCTTCAGGCCAAGTCCGGTGATTGCGCGGATTTCCTTGATCACGTTGATCTTCTTCTCACCAGCAGCATCAAGGACAACATCAAATTCGGTCTTCTCTTCGGCTGCGGCCTCCCCACCACCAGCGCCACCAGCTGTAGGCGCAACAGCAACCGCTGCAGCGGCAGCGCTCACACCAAACTTCTCTTCCAACTCCTTGACTAACTCAGACAATTCCAGCACCGTCATGTTGGCAATATGCTCGATCAATTGCTCTTTGGTAATTTCAGACATTTCGATTTCCTTTCAATAACTTGGATTAGGCAGCAGACTTTGATTCGGCAACAGCTGCCAACGTACGAACAAACTTGGCTGGAACCTCGTTGAGTGTGCGAACGAACTGGGTTGACGGTGCCTGCAACACAAAGAGCACCTTGACAATCAGCTCCTCCCGACTTGGGAGTTTGGCCAGCGCTTCGACCTCTCCTGCATTCAGCAGAGAGGCACGATTGGCGTCGGATAGCACACCCGCCTTGATTACCAACTGAGGATTGGTCTTGGCGAATTCCGTGAGAATCTTTGCCTGACCCACAGGGTCAGATGGCGAGTACACCAAGGCACAGGTCTCAACAAACTCCTTCTCCAAAACACCGAAGGGAGTTCCCTCGGAGGCAATGCGAGCCAGAGTGTTTTTGAGCACCTTCATGGTCGAAGCTGAATTGCGCAACTGCTGTCGCAGCTCCACGATCTTATTAGCTTCCAGACCTCGGTAGTCAACCAGTACGCCAGCGGCGGCGTTGTTAAAGATCTCCCGGATCTCGTCCACGACCGTTTCTTTTTGAGAACGATCCACGAGAACCTCTGATGGAAATTTCACGAGTGAACCGGGCTTCCAAAGAAGACCGGAAGGGTGCATCAGGTCGTTACTACACTACGCAGAAACTACTGATGATCGGGCAGGACAGTTCTGAAGAGAGCAAGGTAGGACTTGCTCCAGCACCACAATTGTCTCGGCGGGGAAGATTAAGCCCGGCAGGGCCCCAGCTGTCTTCAACAACTGCTTGCCAGATTCGTAAAGGTGGGCTTTTAGACCCACCAGAGACTCCCTATCAGGAGTCAATTCAACAAAATTTTATAGACTTACGCGCAGTCCAGGTCCCATCGTGGAACTGACACAGCACTGGCGCATGTAGACCCCTTTGGAGGTCGAGGGCTTGAGCCGCTGAACCGAATCAATGAAGGAGCGGATGTTTTCAGCCAGCTGGTCCAAATTGAAAGATATCTGGCCAACAGGTGCGTGTAGGTTACCTTGTTTGTCGACACGGAATTCTACCTGACCTGCCTTGATGTCTTTCACAGCGTTGGCCACATCCATGGTGACAGTTCCCACTTTCGGGTTTGGCATCAAGCCACGAGGTCCCAGGATTTTCCCAAGACGACCTACAATATTCATCACATCAGGGGTAGCAACAACACGCTCATAATCGAACCAGCTTTCTTTCTGGATTCGTTCAGCGATGTCTTCGGCTCCAACATAATCAGCTCCAGCCTCTTCGGCTTCACGAGCTTTTTCTCCCTTGGCAAATACCAGTACGCGTACCTCTTTACCCAGTCCGTGAGGCAAGGAGCAGGTTCCACGAACCATCTGGTCCGCTTTGCGCGGATCCACACCAAGTCGGAGGACAACATCGACAGTTTCATCAAACTTGGTTGCTTTCACTTCCTGCAGGAGTTGCAGGGCTTCTTCGAGTGAATACTGCTTTTCCAGTTCCACTTTTTCACGAATCGCCTTCTGGCGCTTACTCAGCTTCTTCATTGTTCTCTCCTTAATCGCCGATAGCCACACCCATACTACGAGCTGTCCCAGCAATGATCGCTTTGGCAGCTTCAATATCGTAGCAGTTGAGGTCTGGTAATTTAGTTTTGGCAATTTCCTCTAACTGGGCTTGCGAGAGGGTCCCAACCGTAGCGGTATTGGGTGTAGCCGAACCCTTGCCAAGCTTTAGGGTTTCTTTGATCAACACCGAGGCAGGTGGGGTCTTTGTGATGAAACTGAAAGAGCGATCCTTGTAGACCGTGATCACGACTGGAATGATCGTATCAAGTCCCTGCGTGCGAGCATTGAATGCCTTGCAGAACTCCATGATGTTGACGCCATGTTGGCCAAGAGCTGGTCCAATTGGCGGCGAGGGGTTAGCCTTCCCAGCAGCAACTTGCAGCTTGATGAAGGCCTTGACTTCTTTTGCCATGAAAACCTGTTGGAGTAGTCAGCGTTGGGTAGAACTCCCAACTCCTACTGTTTAGGCCTTGACCACCTTGTCGAAATCGACTTCGACAGGGGTTGGGCGGCCAAAAATACTGACAAGCACCTTGAGCTTGCCACGTTCGTGGCTGATCTCATCGATCACACCACTGAAGTTGCTGAAAGGACCTTCGGTGATCATCACCTTCTGCTCCCGAACAAATTCTTCTTCCACACTGGCTTGCTGGAAACCGCTGTCGATCTGTTCCTTGATCGTCATCAGTTCTTCATTGCTGAGCGGTATCGGGGGAATGTAGTGATTTTCATCACGATGCTTACGCCCTACGAAGCCGTTGACTCTGTTAATGTTAATAATTAGATGCCAGAGATCTTCCTGCAGGTCCATGTGCAGCAGCAGATAGCCTGGGAAATATTTCTGCGTGACAACACGCTGCTTCCCACCTTTGCTACGAGTGACTTCTTCAGAAGGAATAAAGATTTCCCCGACCAAATGCTGAAGTCCCTTGATCTCCAGTTGTTTTTCGATCGTTAGCTTGACTCGCTTCTCATACCCTGTGTGGGCCTGGAGAATGTACCACTTGAAGTGGCTGTTCTCGGCAGGTACAGGTTCAGCAGGTTCGTCTGTTCCAGGTGGAATAATTGGAATTTCGGGATTCAGTTCACTATCGCTCATCGCATATCTCTTAGCCGGAAATCAGGAGTTGCATCAGGTTGGAGAGTCCAAGATCAGCCACCCCCAAATAGATCGCAATGATCAGCGATACCAGAACCACGATGGAAGTTTGCCGGATCGTGCGCTCACGGGTCGCCCATTGAATACGTTTAAATTCGGCTTGGACGTCAATAAAAAATTGCCGGATTCTATTGAACATGACCTTGTTTGGATTGGACGTGATGACGAGTCTGCCAGAACCGAGACAGGGCGGGAATCATGGCTTGGTGCTGTGCAGGCCAGACAGGGGTCGAACCTGCGACCTGCGGATTTGGAATCCGCTGCTCTACCAACTGAGCTACTGGCCTGTACAAGGTAACGGTTCAATGTCACTGGAGCCCGAGAGCAGGATTGAACTGCCGACCTTTTCCTTACCAAGGAAACGCTCTACCACTGAGCTACCCGGGCCCATCGCTGGTGGTGGGGAGAGAAGGATTCGAACCTTCGAAGGCTGAGCCAACAGATTTACAGTCTGCCCCCTTTGACCGCTCGGGAATCTCCCCACATAATCGTTCCTGGAGCTGGCTGACGGATTCGAACCCCCGACCTGCTGATTACAAATCAGCTGCTCTACCAACTGAGCTAAGCCAGCCAAGGAAAGCCGCTAATAATATGCAAAATTTACAGTGATGTCAACTTTCTTTTCTGGACCAATCCACCTGATTTGACTACTATTCTCGCTGTTGACAACAGGTTTCTCACTTGCAACTTTTTTGACCCTCCGTACCTTGATCTAATCTTTGAGCCTCTGTTGTACGCCACTCCCCAGCCTCATTTGTCGATGTCCCAGCCGGCCAGTGAAACCCCGATGATGCGCCAGTTCCATGATGCCAAGCGGCAACATCCGGACAAGATCCTCTTCTTCCGCATGGGAGACTTCTACGAAATGTTCGGGGATGATGCAGTGAAGGCTGCGCCCATTCTCCAGATTGCGCTGACTTCTCGGAACAAGCAGCAGGAAGGGGCGATTCCAATGTGCGGTGTCCCCTATCGCGCTCATGAGAGCTATCTCAATCGTCTGACTGCTGCTGGATATAAGGTCGCTATTTGTGAGCAGACCGAAGATCCTGCCAAAGCAAAGGGCCTGGTCAATCGAGAAATTGTCAGGATTGTCACACCTGGAACCACTGTTTCCCCCGAACTTCTTCCCCCTGACGACAACCACTATCTGGTTGCCTTGCTTTGGCAGGCGCGTCCTGCTGGTATTGGGCTGGCCAGGGCCGATCTTTCCACGGGTGAACTGGAAATCACAGAGTTTGAAGAAAGTGAAAAGTCATTGTGCCTAGACTTTTTGCGTCAGCTACAACCAAGCGAGGTGCTGCTGCCAGAAGCTCGAACTGAGGGTGAAGCTGAGTTTGTGCAGAGTGTCCTACAGCTACTGAAACAGCTCCCGAAGGTTGGGGAGCAGGCAGTGACTATTCGCTCAGCCTATGATTTTGACACGCAGACTTCACGGCAGCGACTTCTCGAACATTTTGGCACCCTGAACCTTGCTGGGTTTGGCGTGGAGGAATTGGCACGTGGCATTCGGGCTGCTGGAGCATTGCTACAGTACATGTGTCAGACACAGCAGTGTAGCTTGTCGCATCTGACCAGTATCCGTCAGTTACGACGTAGTCAGGCAATGCCACTGGATGAAACAACCATCCGGAACCTGGAGATCTTCGAAACCCCCACCGGACAGAAGCGGCATACACTCTTTCATGTGCTCAATCAATGTGTGACTCCGATGGGAGCACGCCAGTTGCGACAGTGGCTGCGCTACCCACTATTGGATAAAGGACCGCTGGAAGCTCGCTATGATGCAGTTGAAGAGTTCCAAGAGCAGGGTCGAATGCGACAGGAACTACATCAGCAGCTGTCTCAGGTTCAGGATCTACCCAGAATTGCAGGACGGATTAGTTTGCCGGTTGCAGGCATCAGTGACTTTCTCACTTTGCGCAGTTCGTTGGAACCTCTGCAATTGCTACCAGAGTTGTTGACGCCCCTGTCCACACCATTGCTGGTCGAGGTAGGTGCTTCCTTTGATCCCCTGAATGACCTGCTCACCTTGCTGGAACAACGGTTGCTGCCAGACCCTTCTTTGAAGTTGGCAGAGGGTGGTTATATCGCCGATGGAGTGTCACAGGAGTTGGATGATCTGCGACTCTTGACCACAGATTCCAAAGAGTTTCTCAATCGAATGCTGCAACAGGAGCGTGAACGAAGCGGTATTGCCAGCCTTAAGCTAGGCTTCAACAAGGTGTTTGGCTACTATTTGGAAGTCAGCAATGCTCACAAAAATCGGGTTCCTGGCCATTATCTTCGCAAGCAGACTCTGACTAATGGAGAACGCTATATCACGCAGGAACTCAAGGAATTTGAAGAGAAAATTCTTAGCGCAGAAGAACGTAGTGTGGAGTTGGAGCAAGTACTGTTTGCGGAACTAAGGCAGGAGGTTCTTCAACAACTTGGACGCCTTCAGGAAAGTGCTCGCAAATTAGCTATTTTAGATGTTCTGGCTGGTTGGGCAGAACTGGCTTTGGCAGCTAACTATGTTCGGCCCTGCCTACTGGAAACTGGACATTCAAGAAAGCTTCGTTTGCAAGCTTCTCGGCATCCAGTGATTGAGCAACTGGATCTGGGTGAACCTTTTGTCCCGAATGACATTGACTTGGAGGAAGAAAAGCAACAGGTTCTGCTGATTACCGGCCCTAACATGGCTGGTAAGTCGACATTCATGCGCCAAGTTGCTCTAAACGTGTTGATGGCCCAAACTGGCTGTTTTGTAGCAGCTGCTTCTGCTGAACTAACGCTAGTAGATCGAGTATTTACCAGGGTTGGGGCTTCTGACAACCTCAGTCAGGGGCAGAGTACCTTCATGGTGGAAATGAACGAGGCAGCAGCAATTCTTAACAATGCCTCAGAAAACAGTCTGATCGTATTGGATGAGATTGGGCGTGGCACGAGCACCTTTGACGGAATCAGCATCGCCTGGGCGATTGTCGAACATCTCCACGAATTGGGCTCACTGACACTTTGCGCAACGCACTATCATGAACTCACAGAACTAGCGCAGCAATTGGCCGGAGTTGTGAATGCAAGCGTGCGCATAGAGGAAGATGGTGAACGCATTGTCTTTTTACGCAGAATTAGTCCGGGAGAAGCTGACAAGAGCTACGGAGTGCAGGTCGCTCGACTGGCTGGACTGCCACCCTTGGTGATTCAGCGGGCTCAGCAGATTTTGCAAACTATTGAGCAGGCCCATACTTTGGGACATGTGGTGCAAGAGGTCCCGCCCGTGTATGATAATTCAATTATGCATCAGGCAGCAGCAACTCAAGAACCTATCAACGGCTCCCAACTGCAACTTTTATTGTTTGCTGAAGATTCCTGGCTAGTTGAGGAATTGCGAGCGCTCAATTTGTCGCAAACCACACCGCTGGAGGCACTAAATCTGCTGCATGAGTTGCAGCAGCGCCTGCAGTGATTCCTGTTTCCTTGTTCTTTGGAGAAGCGCTCCATGGCCCCAACCCGTGTGGCTATTTACCCGACAAGTTCTAATCCTCCGACCCTCGGGCACGCTGATATCGTCACACGTGCTGCCCGGCACTTTGAGCACGTCTACTGGGCGGCTGCCGTGAATCCAGAGAAGGAGTATCTCTTCACTCAGGAAGAACGCAAGGAGATGATGCAGGCGTATGTGGATCATCTCCCTGGCTTGGGGAACGTGAGTGTTGATGCCTACCAGGGTCCCACCGTACGCTATGCACAGAGTAAAGGTGCAAGTGTGCTCATCAAGGGACTACGCAGTACAAACGATTTTCATGGAGAGCTGCAACAGGCGATTGGTAATTTGGGGATTGACCCTCAACTGGAAACCTTCTGCCTGTTTGGGCGGCCAGATCTTTTTGTGGTTAGTTCCACGCTGGTGAGGGAGGTGGCTTTGTTGGGAGAGCGCATTGATTCCTATGTCATTCCTCCAGTAGCAGAACAGATCTATACAATTCTGAAAAATCAGGGACTGCTACCTGCCAAGTAATTTTGGATTGCTCACCTAGGATGGGTGGGATGTTAGGAAAGGATTTTCGCAGTGGATACGATCAATTTGGAAGCGTCGCCACGCTTACGTTGGCGATCTGACTGGTTTTTCCTCGTACTGGCGCTGCTCGGTGGAGTAGCTTTGGCGACGGCTGAATTTGTTGATCCCACGGTATTTAGTCCATTGACTCCGCCGGAGGGAATACACAACTGGTTAGGGTTGCTAGGTGCACTGATTGGGGGCTCACTGCTGGAAATCTTTGGGCCACCGACTCCTTTACTGTTCTGGTTTCTAATCCCCCTGAGTAGACCACATTGGCATCGCTTTTCTCTGCTCAGCGGATGGTATCATGCCCTGTTGCTCTGCTGGCTCCTTTCCATTTTGCATGTGTTAGTGTTGACACTGGAACACAACACAGTCCCATTCCAAGGGCTCTGGAGTTACGGTTACCTCGGATTGTTGGGTTCACAGTGGATCTTGCAGCATCTGCCTCACCAAGAGGCTGCCGCAGTAATTGGTGCGGTTTGTTTCTATCTGAGTGTGCGTATCTACACTGCTCTGCCTTTCCTGCCAATCCTTCGAGGTCTTGCATTGCTGACTGTTACCGCTTTTGGGTTAGCGCATGGGTTGCCATGGCAAGCAATCCTTAGAGGATTGTACAAAGTTTGGGAGCAGTTGAAGCGCAACCTGCGGATCATGGTGCTGATGCCCGAAACGGTCCCGGTGAAGAAGCCATCAACAGCAACCGCACAGGAAGTAGAAGAAGATTTCTTGCTGACCGAAAATCCTTTGATGCTGGATCAATTGGAACGTAAGGATCCGAACAACCTGAACGAAGCAGCCATGCTCTACGAGCAGTGGTTGCAGTATCAGGAGGAAGAAGTTATTGAAATTCCAGTTTTGACTACCATTCCGAGACGACTACCCAACCCGGTTGGACTCTCTGTGGGGCCCACCACTTTCCCGAAAAAACCTCAACCGTTTCCCTGAGTTTGCGGAGTCCTGTTGATGAAAGAACTGCTAGCTAAGTTACTTGAACGAAAGAATCTGAGCCGGGAAGAGGCTCGGGAGATGATTCTCTGGGTCATGAGTGAAGAAGCGGTTCCTACACAGGCAGCTGCGTTACTTGCCCTACTCCAAGCCAAAGGTGCAACGATTGATGAGATTGTCGGTGCAGCCCACGCCATGCGAGTGCGCTCAGAGAAAATCCAGGCTCCAAGTGACGCAATTGATACTTGCAGTACCGGAGGCAATGGCATCAGTACCTTCAATATTTCCACCTGCGCTGCGTTGATCGCTGCTGCTGGAGGGGCTGTTGTGGCCAAGCACGGAAATCGGAGCAACACACGACGTAGCGGTAGTGCAGAAGCCCTACAGGCACTAGGAGTAAATATTGATTTGGATCTTTCGCAAGTTGAGGCTTGCCTACAGGAATTACAACTCTGCTTCTGTTATGCGATTAAGCACCATCCTGCAATGCGATTTGCGGGGCCAATTCGTCGAGAGCTAGGAATCCCGACAGTTTTCAACATTCTTGGACCATTGACCAACCCGGCTCAAGCTCAGCGCCAGCTGGTGGGTGTACCCAACGTAGAATGGACTTTCCGAATTGCTCAGGTGCTTGCGGAACTTGGGGCAGAAAGCGCGCTGGTGGTTCACGGTGCGGACGGTCTCTGTGAATTAACCACAACAGCCAAAACCCATGTTGCAGAGCTTCGAGACGGTAAGGTCGAACTGTATCAACTGGAACCTGAAGAGGTAGGCTTGCCGAAAGGCAATTTGGAAGAGATACGCATTGACAGTCCAGAAGAGAGTGCCCAAATGATCCGAGAGATTTTCCAAGGAAAAAACCAAGGCACCCCACGACATGTTGCTCTTTACAATGCTGCGGGTGCCCTAGTAGTCGCAGGAAAGGTAGAGAATCTCAGGGATGGTGTTGAGCAGGCAGCCCAACTGGTGGACTCTGGCAAGGCTTGGCAGCGCTTGGAAGAACTAGTCGAATTCACGAATCAGGCGGCATAAGCTATGGATTGCTCTTGATTGAGCACCCCATAGCTTTTCTGAAGATTTTGTCAGGGAATCAGAACAGTAGATCCTGTTGTTCTGCGGCCTTCGAGATCAGCGTGAGCCTGCGCAACTTCACGTAAAGGATAACGTTGATTGATTGAAATCTTGACCTTCCCACTACCGATAGCTCCAAACAGTGCCTGGGAACTGTCCAGCAATTCGGCACGAGTAGCAATATAGGAAAAGAGTGTTGGACGCGTGTAGAACAAACTCTTTGGACTGAAGACTCGCAGATCCACTGGAGGCACTGGTCCAGAAGATTGACCAAAGCTCACGAACAAACCTCTTGTACTCAGACAGCCGATCGTCCCCTCGAAAGTGTCACGCCCTACTGAATCATAGACCAACCGAACGCCCTTCCCGTTGGTGATTTCCATCACCTGATCTAAGAAGTTTTCCTGCTCATAATTAATCACGAAGTCACATCCGTTGTCTCGAGCCAAAGATTCCTTGGCAGGCGAACTGACCGTGCCAATTACCGTACAACCCAAGGCTTTTGCCCACTGACACGCAATCAGTCCAGTCCCTCCAGCAGCAGCGTGGAAGAGAATCACATCATCTGCCTGAACTCTTCCGATACGGCGGAGCAGGTATTCTGCGGTCATCCCTTTCAGCATGGAGGCTGCGGCGACTTCATCTTTCACGTCATCTGGAATGGGAACCACCAAGTTGGCCACAATCTGAGAGGCTTCACTATAAGCGCTGGTCCCACTGGCATAGACAACCCGGTCTCCTTTCTTGAATTCCTTGACTGCACTACCAATCTCTTCCACAACACCAGCGGCTTCCTTACCCAGTCCACAGGGTGGGTTGAGAGGATAGAGACCGCTCCGCTGATAGGTGTCAATGAAGTTCAGGCCAATGGCGGTGTGGCGAATACGGATTTCTTCAGAACCAAGCTTAGGCAGATCGACGGATTCCCAGCGCATGACTTCCGGACCTCCCTGTTCGTAAATACGAATCGCATTCAGCATGATCTCCTTAAAAAAATGATGGGTTAAATGAGTTCCTTGAGAATAACGATCAGAAATTTTCTGGCAAGTGGGAAACGTACATGTAATTCGAAAGTTTTACTGTAGTTGTTTGGTGAGTTGTTCGAATAATTGCTCGGCAACAGTCTGAACAGCTAGAGAGAGGACAACAGTCTGATAAATTTGTTCGACTTAAATCAGCCGCTATTCACGTTTTGTTTTGCAAAAAGCATTATCGGTTTGTCGCAGTAAATTCTGGAATCCTTTAGTTTTGATTTGAGGAGGCTTGCCATTTGTAAACAATTAAAATGGATTGATAATTTGTAGGTGAAAACTCACTTTGAGTGTATCCATAGTTAACAGACTGTGAATCCTGTACATAAACTGTTGAATAACCCAACCACAAACGGTCAGTTAGCTCCAGAATCAGATTCGTGCCATAGCTGGTCATATCGGAATAAGCGTGCTGCTCTTCGAAATTTTTCGACCACGTCTGTTCTTGTTGCAAGGCTACGCTGAAGCGAGTTTGGCCAATTCCGTAGGATACAAATAACTGTAGGTGCACAAAATTAAATAGATCCCAATTCCATCCGAAATGGTACTGTAGGTTGAGCATTTCTAATCTAAGATCGTGTGAAATGTCCCTACCATCAATTCCTGTTCCTGAAAGTTCCAATTGGAGTAATTGCAGCCCATCAAAAAAACCTGATTTCTCTCTGTCCTGCCAAAACATGATTTCGAGTGCATCACCAGTCAGACTAATAGATTTATCACCACTTTTTGTAACATAAGAACCTTCAACACTTCCCAATCCAATCCAACTGATAGTTGTCTGATTATCAATGCCTTGAGCAGCGAGTGGGGTAGAGAGGAGAATCAACCAAGTGACACTTACCAAAAAATGGCACGGGGGTTTCATGAGAATAGTTATCAAGCAATGCAGGGTTTCTTGCACTGATCTCCATGTTCAGTATAGAAGCACCACTGTGATTGGAAGAAATCTCCAGCTAGCAATTGATAAACCACTTAAACTAAAGCCCTCAATAATTTTGGAGAACACTACAAAGCTGAAAGATTTAAAGAACTTTGCATCAGCATGTTTAATGAACAGTTTTCAATGGGTAGTTGAATGAAAAACGGGTTGTGGTTACTGAGCCTACCACTGCTGATAGGTTGCTCATCAAACGGCCATGATCTCTATTTTCCTCAAGGAGAGCGAGAGGTCCTGGGTCTTCAGGCATTTCAGAGCTGTGGACATGAAAACTACCAAGTACTGCAGGAAGGCCAGGCTGGACCGTACGATCATGCCTTGATTGAATGTGGTGAGCATCCACGGTGAGCATCAGCTAGTCCTGGAACAGTTAGCCAGTCAGATTCCAACTGCTGGAGACTGCTTAATTTGCCAATATCCCGCCAATAGGCGGAACCAATATCTACGGTTCGGATTTCCTCACCTCGGGTGACCTGCCCTAGGTACACGGGGATAATTCTGAAGATTTCCTGCTCAGGTAAAACTTCAAAAATCCTTGGGGCAACCAAATGAATCCCACAAAAGCCTACTTCTCGCAGGCTTCCAACGGGGTCTCGTAGGATGCGGTGATCCTGTTGTTTCACATAGTGAACACCACAGAGAAGATCAGCCTCATCAACGAGTAGGCGATTATTGGTGGGGCGTTGTTTTATGAGCAGAGTGGCTAGAGGATTGGTCTCAGAGTGAACTTGCCAAGCGGTGGTCAAATCGGCGTTGGAGAAGACATCTGCATTGTGCAGTAAAATCGGCATGTTCACTGACCAAAAAGAATGACTTTGCCGCAGTCCACCACCAGTATCGAGAAGGGTTGGTTCGTGTGAGATTTGTAGGTTCAGAAAAGAAGGAGTACGAACTTCAACAAAGCGATGGATCTTTTCTGCGTGCGCATGTGTGTTGATCACGATCTGGCGGACTTGCTGCTGTTCGAGTCTTCGTAAAATCCACTCAAGAGCAGGAATGCCGTGAATTGGGGCGAGAGCTTTGGGAAGTTGTTTTGTCAAAGGAGCCAAGCGGGTGCCGAGTCCAGCGGCAAAAACCAAGGCTTGTGGAGTCACTCGAACTCAGAGTCTTGATCCAGGCGACTCGGTGTTGCCCCACGTTGATTTAGGTACTTACCAGCATAAGGTTGCTCTGCTGTCTCGAGCATCTGAACAAACACGATTTGACAGATACGCACTCCAACTTGCAGAACGATTGGAAATGGTGACTGGTTTTCAAGTTCTAGAGTGATCTGACCCTCAAAACCAGCATCGATAAAGCCTGCGTTTTGGACCTGTAATCCGAGTCGACCAATACTTGAACGGCCTTCGACGTAAGCAGCCATGTTGTTGGGAATCCGAATACTCTCACACGTTGTGGCTAGGACAAAGTGATTGGGTAGCAACTCATAGCTGTCAGCTACTTCAGAGGCATATTCGACAGGTTCACCCAGCACAATTTTTCTTCGAGAGGGTGCCAGCCAACTGAAGCTATTGCCCAAGGTTAGATCTACACTGGAGGGACCAATTTTGACTCCCTCTGGCAGATAGCCCTGGGCTATCATCTGGCGGAGGTGAGTATCAGGAACGATCATAATTTTGATTTATTAACAGATTTTTTTTAGGCAGAGCATGCAACCGAACCAACCACCAAGTTTACTCGCAGATTTCAAGGAGTCTTGCAAAGTTTGTGAGGGGAGCGGTCGAAAATTAGGATATTTGGAAATCGATACTTTGCAGCCTCATCTTTCACAGAAATGCTTCCAATGCCAAGGACGAGGCTACACGTTGACGCAGTTGGGTGAAGACCTGCTAGAACTCTACCGCCCAGCTATCCAACAGTGGATTTGTGAAGAGCTCTCTCGTGCAGGCACACGCTAAACTTAGGCCGCTAGCCAAAACGCGCTGTTGCGCTGCTCGGAACGTTCTAGCAGTTTCCAGCGTACGATTGGAATTTCTCGAAGCAATTCTGAGTCACTGATCTTGTACACTCGTGAGTCCTTAACCGCTCTCATCAGGAAGCGACGCTGTTGTCCGAGAATCGTTTCTTCACCACAGAATTCCCCTTCTTCCACAATCTGTGGAGTCTTCCCTTCCATTAACAACTCAACCTGACCTCGACGGACCAACACCAGAGAGGGTTGAGTGAGTTCGATCTCACTTCCTTCAGGATAGAACTCCTGCTCCATCACCTGGGCGATCTTGGTCTGAATTGGATAAGAGACCGACTCTCCGAATAAAGGGGTGGACCGCATGAACTCAATGCGGTCCTGCACTCGCTGGATTTCATTGAAGATCCGGTTACGCGCAACAAACTCCTCGAAGAGATGACTGGGAATCTGGAGAGTCTCAATGTAGCTGGCAGCCCGGTAGGTACCGAAGTTGATCAGCCCAAATAAGGCACCCATGTCACCAGCCAATGAGCCTGCAGAGAGGATGTTGTTGATTTTACTCTCAGCGCGGATGAACTCCACACTGCCGGTCAGAATCAAATAAACGTGGGCCGGAGCCTCGTTATTCTTGAGCAGGATGGTCCCTGCGCTAAACGATACTCTTGGGCAGTTCAGCAGCATGTTGATCTCACTCTCAGGAACCATCGGGTAGTAGGCGTGGAGATACTTTGCTGCGTACTTCAGGTAGTAGTCGATCTTCCCTGGGATCAGAACGTCTGTCATCCCAAAAGCCAGACCGGAACCGATCTCTTTTTCCTGATTTGACAGAGGACCAGCGGTGTGAGAGAGCACGATCTTTGTTGAATTGTCCGCTCGAAAATCAGTCGCCAAGCCGTGGATCATCCCTCCCCCAATATCAATCTTTTTCAGATTTACCTTGGTCAGGTAATGGGATCGGGTGCGCTCATAGAATTCACGAGAAATTCCAGGAGCTTTGGGGTCGTCACTGATCATTCCTTCTAAAACACTGAAGGCAGTGATGTCTGCGAGATGAGCGTAAGTGACATGGCCCTCCTTCCAAAGAGTACGTAGGAAGAGGATGTTGGTCTCTACCGGGTGAGGTGAAAATACTGGGAAGACTTCCAAGCCATTGACGTTGTTCCAAGTATCAAACTCAAGGTCGTGTACCTCAAAAAACTCATTGAACTGATTCTCATCAATTGACATCAAGGCTGCCAATTTCTTGGTGACGGATTCACGAACGAGTCGAGTCGAGTAGTATTTAATGCGGTGGTCAGAACGAATTAATGAGGTCAGCCCAGCAAAGTGGTCATCATGCGCATGGGTGTGGAAGATACCTTCGATCTCATTGACATTGATGCCCAGCGCGTTGAGGCTGTGAGAAATGTTGGGTCCAGCGTCAATCAGGTAGATGCGTCCCTGAAATGTGACGATGCTAGCCATGCAGGGACGGTTGGTATCCCATCCATCTCCCTCTCCAGAGTGTGTGATTGCGAAGTAATCGCGACTGACCTGGTGTGCTCCAAGTTCATAGGGTGTTTCATAGGCCTCTCCCTCACTCAAATTCAGATCGACCTGCACCGAGTCTCCTTCATAGCTGAACTCGTAGATATTGAAGCCAAGTCTACGAACAAGAACCCCATTTCGAATCTCTGCTGCCTGATCACGAACAATGCAGTCTTCAAGCAGATCCTCCGTTGGACGGATATTGCCGAAGGCAAAGCGGAGCTTCATTCGCATCATCTCATCAGCAACATCAGGAGAGATACCAGCTGCTTCGATCTCCTGCAGGGAAATCAGGCCGTAGTTACCTCGATAGATATAGTTCATTTGTGAGCGAACGATCTCTTCTTGGCCGATCAGGATCGGTTTGTGTCCGGTGTTGTTAGGATGATTGGGGATGATGATACCTTGGCGATAGAGCATCTGAAGCACTGGGAATTCCGCAAGATTGGCGAAATGTCCGTTCTGCAGTGAGAGATCTGAGAGCAGGATGGCGTTGGGCCCGGTCTCATAAGTTACTCCGTTCTTCTCAACCCACTGAATCAAGCCCTTTTTCATCAAGTGCTTGACGCTATCAGCTGGGCAACCGCAAAGAATACGAAGTTGGGCCTGTGGAACAGCAACCCAGTAGACTCCCGTAGTAATCTGGGTTTTTTCGATCAAAACATACCTCCCTGACGAGGATTCATGGGCAAAAAGACAAAAAGGTACCCCAAGCTAGCGATGCTCTGACTCGATGACAAGATGAAAATCCTTGGTTTGGATTTGGCTAATAAGCTGGAATTAGCCTATTTGTTGGATAGGTAGGTAGACCTGGAACAGAGCCCCACCTCCAGGGATCGGTTGGTAATTCAGGAGACCAGCATGAGATTGAATGATGCGGTAAGAAATCGACAAACCAAGCCCATGTCCAGTTGGTTTGGTTGTAAAGAGGGGTTGAAACAATTGTCCGATGTGATTGTCAGCTACCCCTGGTCCTTGATCCTGTACTTCGATCAGCATGTATTTTCGCTGGGGAGTGAGATGTTTCCCAGCTAGCTGCCATTGACTACAGAAAGAACTACAGATTGTTACTTCCCCACCTTCGGGAGAAGCTTCAATGGCGTTTCTGATCAGGTTTAAAAAGACTTGGTGCAACTTATCGCGATCGCCTTCAATCTCAGGCAGAGATGGGTCAAAAATACGGTTCAGCAGCAATCGCCGATTGCCTCGGTTTTCTTCAAACCAAATGACGGTCTCCAGTACTTCGTGGATATTAAAAGGCTGGGCCGATAAGGGTAGGGGGTCGGAGTGCAGAAGCAACTCTTCCAACAGTCGCTCAATTCGATTGATTTCCTCCAAAACCATCTCCGAAGGCTCTGTGGAGATCCCCAGTTCCTCCAAATCTCTCATTTGTAACTGGGTAGCCCCCTTGATCCCACCGAGAGGATTTTGAATTTCATGAGCCATCGAGGAGGCCAACATCCCGATTGCGTTGTTGAGATGTAACTGCTGCTCCCGCTCCTGCTTGTCGCGCTGCGCTGATATGTCATAGAGGGTGATGAGAGCACTAACGATTTTGCCATCTTCGTAGACCGGACTGATACTAAGTTGAAAGATTCCTTGTCGAAGATTTGGGGCATCAATCTGATACTCTTTTGCATTGAATTCTTTCCCATGCCGTAAAGCTTGATAAAGCTTAGACAGAAGGGTTTCGTCACCTAGAAAAAGTAGATCAAAAGGCTTTTTGCAGAGTTTTTGTGGGTCTTTCTGCCAGAGCCTGGAGGCTGCTTCATTTACATAAGTGACCTGTCCACGCTGATCACAAACGAGTAATACCGAAGGCAGATGATCTAGAATGTTGTGAGCAAAATCTTTCATAGACTTATCTGTTTATCAGCACCTTGCCAAAGGCGATGAGCCAGCAAAACATTGGCAAGAAAAATCAGTGCAGCCCCCACCCAGCCACCTAGTGAAAGCACTTCCCCTACAAGTAGGATGGGGCCAAAGGCTGCGGCAATCAGGATACGTGTTGAGGAGATAATGCTTCCTTCCACAGGATTCACATAGCAGAACCCTAGGGTCAGAGCATATTGACCGATAAAACTGAGCGCTGCACTACCAAATAAATATTGGGCTTCCTGCCAGCCTGGCCAGAAAACTCTTGATAGAACCCTGCCAGGCAGATCACAGCACCCGTGCCAAAAACGTAAAACAACAAATCTGTGGCTGTATTGCGCTGTCTGGCTCGATTGAGTGCAAGCATGCCAAAAGCAGCAATGAATCCTGAGGCAATTCCCCAAAAATTACCCTTCTGCCAATAAAATTCTCCCGGAAACATCACCAGCACAATGCCAATAAAGGCAAGAACGGTTAGCCCAGAGGCCAGCCAGTCCCGTTCTCCTAGACCTAACCAACTGAGCATAACAATAAAAACCGGATAGGTCATATTGAGAATATTGGCCTCAGCCAGTCCAGTCTCTTGGACGGCTTGGTAGAAACAGAAAACAGAGAGCAGGTTGGCAATAGCACGAAGGGCAACCCAGCCTCTATCTTCTATTTTGGGGAGCCTTCGAGCTCGGCACAAAACACAGGAGATAATTATCCAGCTGAGCAAAAAGCGGACAAAGAGATAGAAAGTGGAAGTCAGCTCCGGTACAGCTTCTTGTCCCCAGCGCATGACAACCGTGTGGAGGTACAGCAGGAAAGCCGAACTGAGAACGGCCAACATGCCCCAGCGTTCGTTAGACAAGGACAAGTGTGGCCGATGAAAGAGTTGAAAAGTGCGGGGACTCAAGAAAAGGAGTGGACTTGCTGCTGAAGTAACCGCGCAGCGGCAGGAGCAAAGTAAGTGAGGATCATGTCAGCTCCGGCACGACGAATTGAGAGCAGAGTTTCTATCATGGCACGCTCCTGATCAATCCAACCTTTTTCTGCAGCAGCACAGATCATCGCATATTCACCAGAGACGTTGTAGGCAGCAATCGGCACATCAAAGGCTTCCCGCAGACGGGTGATTACATCGAGATAGCCCAAGGCAGGTTTGACCATGATCACGTCGGCTCCTTCGGAGATGTCCAGTTCGGCTTCTCGTAGAGCCTCACGCCAGTTTGCGGGATCTATCTGATAGGTTTTCTTATCACCCTTTTTAGGTGCTGAATCCAGAGCACCTCGGAAGGGACCATAAAAGCAGGATGCGTACTTTGCGGTGTAAGCCAAGATGCTAACTTGCTCAAACCCAGAAGCATCAAGTGCTTCACGGATTGCTCCTACTCGACCATCCATCATGTCGGAGGGGGCAATCCAGTCGGCTCCAGCTTCAGCATGAGAAACTGCCATCTTACAAAGGACCTCAACGGTCTCATCGTTGACGATCTCTTCTCCCACCACCAAGCCATCGTGGCCATGGATAGTGTAGGGGTCGAGGGCAACATCGGTCTGAACACAAAGATCGGGCAGCGCAGCCTTGATGGCCCGAATGGCTCGTTGCACTAGTCCTTGTACATCATAGGCCTTGGTAGCCTTGTCGTCCTTTTCTGTGGAGTAACCAAATAGGTTGACAGCACCAATTCCCAGTTCGTATGCCATTTGGCACTCTTTGACCAATTCATCCACAGAAAGTCGATGTTGACCTGGCATGGTACTGATTGGCCCACGCAGCCCTTTCCCTTCGGCGACGAAGAGTGGGTAGATCAACTGCTGTGGAGCCAGCAAGGTTTCACGTACCAAAGACCGAATCGGAGCATTCCGACGTAAGCGCCGTGGACGATACGTCAACTCCATTTCAACCTTCGTGGAAGGATTTGAGTAGTTTGCTCCGTGTCGGATGGCGCAACTTTCGGAGTGCCTTGGCTTCAATCTGGCGAATTCGCTCCCGTGTTACGTCAAAGTCCTGTCCAACCTCTTCAAGGGTGTGATCCTTGACTTCATCGATCCCAAAGCGCATGCGCAGCACCTTTTCCTCTCGTGGAGTGAGGGTTCCTAAGGCAGTCCGTGTCAGGTCCCCCAAATTTGCCTTCGTGGTCGCATCTGATGGATTACTGGCTTTTTCATCAGCAATGAAGTCCTTGAGTTGTGAATCTTCATCGTCTCCGATAGGTGTGTCGAGGGAAATCGGTTCCTTGGCAATCTTGAGAACCTTTCGCACCTTGTGAAGTGGCATACCGATGTGTTCGGCCAGCTCATCTGGCGTTGGTTCTCTCCCAAACTCCTGAATCAGGGAACGAGAGGTGCGGGAGAGCTTATTGATGGTCTCGATCATGTGCACAGGAATACGGATGGTTCTCGCCTGATCAGCAATCGCTCGGGTAATCGACTGACGAATCCACCAGGTGGCATAGGTTGAAAACTTGTAGCCTCGGCGATACTCGAACTTGTCCACGGCCTTCATTAACCCAATGTTTCCTTCCTGAATCAGATCCAGAAACTGTAGGCCACGGTTTGTGTACTTTTTGGCGATGCTGATCACGAGTCGAAGATTTGCTTCCACCAACTGGCTTTTGGCAAACTTCACATTGCGCTCGGCTTGCCGCAATTTCTTTACTTCCAATTGGAAGGCGTCCCAGTCTAGTGCAGTGCGCTCAGTCATCGTCGCAATCCGCTGTCGGCAAGCCTGTATTTTCTCGTAGACACGTCGAGCGATATTGAAAGGCTGTTTGGCTCGTTCTTCAATCTGCTTTCGAATTGACGCTTCTAGCTCTTCATTCTCAGTTTCATGAGCTCGCTCCCACTCTGTAAAGAGTTCGTCGGCAGCATCCAAATCGAGAACCAGATTTTGCCGATATCGATCCAACTGACGATAGGTCAAATCAATCTTGCCCTTGTGCTTGAACATCAAGCTGCACATGTTGTCGATTTGTCGAGAGTTGAAGTTGATACTGCGAATCGTGTTCTGGTAATTCTGCTTGTGCGTGGTCATCAGGGCTTGTTCTTCCTCAGTCAGCTCTCGCTCCTGGGATTGTTGCCGAAGGCCAACGACAATGTCATAGTCTTCTCGGGCTCGATCCAAGTTCTGGATCAGTTCTCGTGTTGCCTTGGATTCATCTTCTATGACATTGTCGTCTTCATCGAGTCCTGAAATGATATGACGAGCACGCAGTTTCTCAGAGCGCAATTTTTTGGCGACATCAAACAGATGTAGCAGTACAAGATTGGATTCCACGAAGATTTCGATCAACTCCTGATGGCCTTCCTCAATCTGCCGAGCAACAGAAACCTCTCCATCCCGGGTGAGCAGTTCAATACCACCCATCTCCCGCAGATACATGCGTACGGGGTCATCAGTGTTGTTGTCAACTCCCGGCTCCAGATCCAATTCCTCTGCAGGCTCAAAGTCCATGTCATTACTGCTTTCCTGCTTGCCAAGGCTGACATTTTTACTTGAATCAAGGACCTCAATGTCCATATCAGAGAGAACGTTGAGGATGCGCTCCAACTGTTCAGGGGTTGTGGTACTGCTGATTTGAGCATTGATTTCGTCAAGAGTGACGAATCCTTTGTCGCGTCCTTCCGCAATTAGTTCACGGATTACCTTGTCCAAAATTTTTTGTTCGGCTTGGGCTTGCGAGGAGGAGTGGGCATTTGCGTTCATGGGCTCACACTTAGCGAGGTTTGAAAATGCGGTTCAACTCTTCTTCCATCTGACGTAAGTTGCGTCCCAACAGAGCATGTTCTGTTGAATTGGGCGCTACCGACTGCAAGCGCTCCTGGCGATATTCTCGCAGGTGACGTTCCTTGAGACGGCGCAGAGAGAGACGGAACTGAGACTCAAGATGTTCGTGTAAGAAGTCGGTGGCGTACAAAGCTGCCAATTCCCGTGCTAACTCTGGTTGCTCCTTGGCAAATTGTTGTGGAAGGTGGGCGCTAGATGCGTCGTCTGGGAGCTGCAACAGTTGTTCATACAGTTGCCGGTAGAGGGAGTGTCGGAAATCTTCTGGACGCAAAAACTGCTTTGCAAGAGACATCAATTGAGCCTCGGTCAGCAGCGCTTGCAGCAAAAACCGCTCGTCTGGTGAATGCGGTGATTGACGCATCGCAGAATTTGAAAAACCAAGGATAATATTATTTTGTGAGAAATTTGTCAAGTTTTTTGCTGCAGCAAAAACTGTTTCGTTAGGTAGGCGTAGTGCCTCAGCAATTTGCACCCAAACCATCTGGCGCTGTTCGAGTTTATGAATCGGCTGAGCTGCGACGAGCAACTCACGAAGAGCTTCCTGACGTCCAGGGACAGTTTCAGGATATTTTGCCAAAGTTTGGCGGATCAAATACTCTAAAAGAGGTTGCTTCCTCGCTAATAATTTGGAGAATGCTTCTTCGCCTTTATTCTGTAAAAAGCTGTCAGGATCTTCGTTTTCAGGGAGTGTTAGGATGTAGGTGTCGAGAGGAACAGGCAGAAACAACTGACAATTCTTCAAAGCTGCTTTTTGACCTGCAGCGTCACCATCGAACAGTAAGACCACTGAGTTGGCGTGGCGTCGAATCAGTTGCAGATGTTCAGGAGTCAACGCGGTTCCACAAGTAGCGACTGCTTGGGTGAAGCCGCACTGATGCATCCGGATTACATCCAGATACCCCTCCACAAAGATCAGTTCCCGGCTCCGACGAATCGTCTCCAAGCCTTCGTAAAGACCGTAGAGGACCTGGCTTTTACGGTAGTATGGGGTCTCAGGGCTATTCAAATACTTCGGTTGATCTTCGCTACGGATGACCCTACCCCCAAAGCCGATACAACGTCCCCGAGCATCCCGAATGGGAAAGATCAGTCGGTTGCGAAAGCGATCATAGCGACGCTCTTGCTGTTCTGCCATTTTGACTAGTCCACACTGCTCTTGAATCTGAGCAGGAATTTTTTGGGCAAGGAGATACTGGTGAAGTCGCTGCCAATCATCTGGAGCAAAGCCAAGCTGAAAGCGTTCCTGCCATTCTGCTGGGACATAACGCTGATCTAGGTATGCACGAACATCTTGTCCCGTCGGCCCTTGCAGTTGTTGTTGATAGAAGTCGCTAGCGAGTTGTAAGGCATGCAGACCAGCTTCCTGGTCAGGTTTGTGCTGATTCGATTTACCCTCATGACGCAACTCTACGCCCACCTTATTGGCGAGGTCGGTGACCGCTTCGGCAAAGGTCAAGCGTTCGAACAACATCAGAAAACGAATGGCATCACCGCTAGTTCCGCAGCCAAAACAATGAAAGAAGCCACGCTGTGGATTGACGTTGAAGGATGGAGTCTTTTCAGAATGGAAAGGACAGCAGGCTTTGAAGGTGCTACCTGTGCGGCGTAGAGCGACACCTCGTTCTTCCATTAACTGGACGAGGTCAGTACGATTGACTACCTCACGAACAAAATCATCGCTGAAGCGCATTGGAATAGCTTAGCAAAAGGTCAGACGAAACTGGGGTTGGTGTTGCCATGCGGGTACCTTATAACGAACTCGTTCTGGTTCCGTCAATGAAATTGTCCCGTAGAGATTACAAGGAGTCTCTCCAGCCTCTGCCAGAATTTCTCCCCAAGGAGAGATGATCAGGCTGTGGCCATAGGTTGCTCGGCCATCTTGATGTTCACCACACTGAGCCGCAGCAATCACAAAGCAACTATTTTCAATGGCTCGAGCTCGCAGTAGCGTATGCCAGTGGGCTTTTCCAGTAGGGCGTGTGAAAGCTGCGGGAATGGCTAATAATTGGGCACCAGCCTGACTGAGCGCACGGTACAAATGTGGAAACCGCATGTCATAGCAGATACTCATTCCGTATCCTCCCCAAGGAGTTTGTAGCAGGGCTGCCTCCTTGCCAGCTTCAAAACTCGCTGACTCACGGTAGGATTCCTGATCACTGAGAATGGCATCAAAGAGATGGATTTTATCGTAGCGGGCTCGAATCTTCCCCTGATCATCGATGACAAATCCACGATTCAGCAACCGTCCGTCGCAGGTTGAGTTGCGGAGAATCAGGGAACCGACATGAATCCAGACTCTTGCTTGTACAGCAATATCTAAGCAGCACTTCAGCACAGGATCTTCTTCTTCAGTAACGGCTGTTGCTCGAGCAAGAGGATTTTTCTGCTGCAGCAGGTTGACGGCTTCTGGCAGAACGATCCACTGTGCTCCGTTTTCAACCGCTTCCTGCAAAGCAACTTCCACCTGTTGGCGATTGTATTCGAGGTCAATGCCAGAGGTTAGCTGTACACAAGTAACCTTAAGCTCGCTAGGTGTATTTGTCATGAAAAATTCAACTTTTGTAGTTTGGGAGTGATGATGACTTGGCAATAGGGATTTTCTGGATGCCGACGATAGTAGTTTTGATGATAGTCTTCTGCGGGATAAAAGGAGCCTAAGGGAACGATCTCAGTAACGATTGGCCTTGAGAACTTTGAGGATATTTCCTGTTTTGATTTTATAGCCAGTTCCTGTTGCTCTTCGGAATGATAAAAAATTGCTGAGCGGTATTGGGTGCCAACGTCATTGCCTTGACGATTGAGTGTCGTGGGATCGTGCATCCTCCAGAACCAATCCAAAACCTTGGAATAGCTGACCATCTCTGAATCAAAATCGAGTTGAACAACCTCCACATGTCCTGTCATTCCAGAACAGATTGAGCGATAATCTGGATTGTTGGTATGTCCGCCGGTGTAGCCGCTCACAACGCGGTGGATGCCTTCAATACGCTGGTAGGCTGCTTCCAAACACCAGAAGCAGCCGCCAGCTAGGGTAGCTTTAGTCAACTCCATACCGTCACTCCTTTGTGAAAAATAGATGCTTTCGACACATGGCTGTCAAGATTTGGCGATTCCCTCAATTTAGCAATGGGCAGTGAGAAAGCCGACTTGAAATTGCCCTTTCGACTTGAAGAGTCGTTCGAATTCCGTAGGGATATTTTCCTCATTCAAGGGACTGTTCCAGAGATCTTCCGTCAGAGCGCCGATCTTGTAGTTCGGATGGTTCTGGAGTAGTTCAAGCACCATCCAGAAGTATTCTTGATGATCGGTTTTGAAGCGAATTTCTCCACTTTCTCGAAAGAAAATCAGCAATCGATCCAGGAATTCTCTGGAAAACAGCCGGTGCTTTCGATGAGCCTTCTTGGGCCAGGGGTCTGGAAAGTTTACATGGAGGATGTCCAGACTTTTTTCAGGTAGATATTCTCCGAGCAGTTCCCCCCGATCTTTTACAAGCAGAGCATTGGTCAACTGAGCTTGAGTCAGTTTACGAGCGGCCAGTGTTAGGCGTTTGAAGCGTAACTCAAAGCCGAGGAACGAGTCTTGTGGATGTTGGCTAGCCCAGGCTTGCAAATAACCACCAGAACCACAGCCGATCTCCACATGCACTCGTTCTGAGCGCTCACGCAGAGGCTCCCAATGCTGCTGGATCTGATCCAAGGTGGGGTGAGGTAACAGCAGATCCGGATAGTCGTGCACCTGCTTCAGATAAGGATTGGTGCGGGTCATTCGCTCGTAGACCTGTTCTGGCAATTCCCGATGGTCTCGTATGCGGAATTTTTTTAGTTGCTCTAGATTCATATTTGTATGTTGCAGTTAGAGCAGATTCAATGGCAAACAGATGGGAGCGCACTGCTTCGATTCTCTGATAGTGAGGAAGTTCGCACCTTGGCGCTCTCCGTGACAGAGCTATCCTTATACGAAGGACAGCAACTTTCACCCGATCTGCTGGAACAAATTCAATCTGCTGGCCGATTCCGTGAGATATATAAAAAATCTCTGGACTTGCTTGCCCGACGCGAACACTCGATCGGGGAACTCCGACAAAAATTACGACAGCGTTTTCCTAGATTCAGGGAGGTGGAGCCTGTCTTGTTGCAACTAGAGGAGCAAAAGTTTCTTTGTGATGAACGCTTCTCTCTGAATTTTGTTCGTTCCCGTATGGCCAATCGCTCTTGGGGCGCTTATCGGTTGCGTGCTGAACTACAGCAGCGTGGCGTTGCAGGGCAGTGGATCGAGCAAGCCTTGGCCTCAGAGGTAGATGAATCTGTCTTGAGGGAAAAAGCCGAAGCACTCGTACGAAAGTCCGGATTTCCCACAGATCCTGCAGCGAAAAGAAAGTTGGCTCAAAAACTCTACCAACGAGGTTTCTCACAAGAATTGATCAACCAAGTGCTTTCGCAAGATTCTCTGTGATACGGATTCTCTCATTTGTAAACCTCCGATAGGTCATTTATGTTCCCCAAGCGCATTACCAAGGAAGAGGTTGGTGAGTTGCCTCTAGTTAGCTATTCTGGAAGAATTGAGTTAGTGGCAAATCATGAAAGTCTCAAGGCCTGTCTGCCAGCATTATACGCTGAAAAACTGCTTGGGTTTGATACAGAGACCCGTCCCTCTTTTCGTAAGGGAGTGATGTTCCCGATTGCCCTGCTGCAATTGGCGACCCAGGAAACAGTCTACTTAATTCGCCTGAACCAGCTTGGATTTCCCGAAGAACTGCGTGAACTATTGGCATCACCGGATTCACAGAAAGTTGGGGTAGCCATCCGAGATGACATCAAGAGCCTTCAGCAATTAGGATTGTTTATACCACAGGGCTTCGTTGAACTTAGTCAACTCGCTCGTCAGTTGGGAATTGTCACCTGTGGACTACGAAATCTTGCTGGAATTTTTCTCAATGTGCGAATCTCAAAGAAAGCCCAACTCAGTAACTGGGAGCAGGAAGAACTGACAGAGAGTCAGCAATATTATGCAGCGACTGATGCATGGATCAGCAGGGAAATTTATGGTTTCCTTGACCAAGGTGGCTGGTTACAGAATACCCCAAGCTTTGAATCCTGACATGGAAGTTCAAAAACAATGGCTATTTGCAGCTAGTGCAGACGAGAGTATCTGCCAATCTCTAAGCCGAGAAACAGGCTTGCACCCGCTTGTTGCTGATATCTTGTATCGTCGCGGCTATTGTACACCGGATGAAGTAGGAATCTTTCTGCAACCAGAACTTCGTCAGCTTCGAGATCCATTTTTGCTCCGGCATATGCAGGAAGCAGTTGAGTTGGTGCTGCCTTGTCTGCGAGAGAATCACCGCATTCTGATCTTGGGAGATTATGATGTCGACGGAATCACATCGACAGCGCTGCTACTGAGTTTTTTACGTGACGCAGGATGCAGTCAACTCGACTACTTTATTCCACAGCGATTGCAGCACGGCTATGGTTTGACCTCAGCTAGTGTCGATGTAATCTTGTCGCGTCAACCAGAGTTGGTGATTACTGTTGATAACGGCATTACTGCTCGCAAAGAAGTTCAGGAACTCCAGAATGAGGGTGTTCGTGTTTTAATCACGGACCACCACCTAGCTCTCCCAGATTCTCTCCCAGAGACTGTTACCGTCAATCCCAACCATCCAGCTTGTTCCTATCCGTTTAAAAAAATTTCTGGCTGTGGGGTGGCCTTCAAACTAGTGATGGCTTTGCGCAAAGCCCTACGAGACGTTGTTTGGTGGAATGAAGGACGGCCAGAACCAAATTTAAAGCAGTTGCTTGATTTTGCTGCGCTGGGGACAGTTGCAGATGTGGTCGATCTGCGTGATGAAAATCGTTTGCTTGTCCATGCGGGACTACAATTAATGAACAATCAACCGAGGCCTGCAATCCAAGCGTTAAAGCAGGTCAAAAGAGTTGATGGAGAGATTACCGCCACAACACTAGGATTTAAGTTTGCACCCCTGATGAATGCTGCGGGTCGTCTTTATGATGCTTCATTGGCAGTAGAACTATTGCTGAGTCCAACTCTGGACCAAGCTTTGCCACTCGCCCAGCAACTCAATGACATGAATGAAGAGCGGCGCAACCTAGAACAGGGGATGTTGACCATTGCCTTTGAGCAAGCGGCTCAGCAGGAAGACCAAAAAGGTTTGGTGCTTGCCTCAGGGCAGTTTCATGAGGGAATCAATGGAATTGTTGCTGCACGTTTAGCTGAAAAAACCTTCAAACCAACGATTCTGTTGAGTACTGCCAATCCTGAACGATACACGGGCTCAGGACGGTCAGTGATTCCAGACTTTCACCTCAAGGAAGCGCTGCAGGATTGTGCTGACCAGCTAGTTCGTTTTGGAGGTCATGCGGGTGCTGCAGGGTGTACAGTTGCTCCTGAAAATCTTGAGGCTTTCCGCACTGCTTTTGCAAGAGTTTGTGAAGACTGGTTGCCTAAGCAACTGAGGCCCCAGCTACTGCTGGACGGAAAGCTGCCGCAGCAAGGACCAGATGTGCTTTTGGTAGAGCAAATTCAACAACTTGAACCCTTTGGCGCGGCAAACCCAGAGCCACTCTTTGCGTTACCAATTCCACAAGAGGAATTTCAGTTACTTAAGGAGCATCATGTGAAGTGGATACTTTCTCGCTCTACCGAAGTCATTGGATGGAATTTTGCTGAGCAATTGCAGGGAGTCAAACCACATCAACTAGCGGTGACAGTCGGCTTCAATGAGTTTAGAGGACAGCGAAAAATTCAAATGCTGCTTAAGGAAATCCAAGCATGAATCCAGAGCCAGTGTTGCTTTGACAGCATCCAGTCCAGAGGAGGCCGAGTGTCTTGTAGAACTGCTATCACAGAAGGGATTGGTGGCTTGTGCCAATTTATCCCAAGAGAAATGAAGTCGATCTTCTATTGGCAAGGCAACCTATCACTCAAAAGAACATTCAATGCTTGTGAAAACTACGCAGAGTCACCTTTCAGTCATTCAGCAGCTTCTTGGTGAAAATCACTCCTATGATTTTTCCTGTCTGTTAGCCTTTCCCATTCTGCGGGGCAATCTGGACTTTTTAAATTGGATCAAGGAGGAAACCCATCCTCAGGAGTCGATTGGATGAGTAGTGTTCGGACAAAAAGAATTGTGCTGCTATGGCTGGGCACAACTTTTTTGATTTTGGGAGGAGCAGCTTCTGCTGTGATGAGCTTGGTTGATCCCAAGAGCCATGTGAGTACTCAGATTCAAACAGTCACAATTGAAGAACTTCAATCGATCCCTTTCGGGGTTGATTCTTCAGAAGTATCAGGTGATAACGCAACCCAGGTTGTGGAACCAGCATTGCCCCTACCGCAGGGAGCTGTCCGAGCAGCTCTGCTAGAAGTTGATCAACCCTATTGGGAAGTGATCGATCGACAGCGCTTGGGCATGGTTACTGAGAATTGGCAAACGGTCCTGATTCAGAACCACCACAAGCTGGACTACACGATCATTCCCGAATATGCCCGTGACTGGGAATGGATTCAGGATAGCAGGAAAATCAAGGTTCAGTTTCATACTGAGGTTGATGCAATGAAGGATATTCTGTCACGCAAAAAACTGGGCAAATTTGCAGTACAGATGACCTCTTTACCGGTCACTGATTTTCCAAAAGCATTGGAGTTGTTACAACTGCTGGTGCAGGATGGTCACTATGCCTACATACACCGTACCGAAGACAAGTTTGAGGGAATGGTTTGGTACCGCGTGAGAATCGGGTTTTTCCAAGATGCAGAAGAAGCACAGTTGGTAGGCCAGGAGGTGTTTGAGAAATATTCTAAAGGCGGTGAGTTTACCGGAGATTACTGGGCGGTGGCGCCAACTTCTCGAGAATTGTCCCGTAATTTAATTGATCTTCAACAACCGATTACCAAACCCTGGACTATCGAATTGCCCATCGAGGAGGACTTGACGACAGCGAGCGCTCTGTTACCCAAGTTCATTGAGCACACAGACTTCAGTTACCTATCCCAGCGATTTGATAGAGAAACCAATAAACTGCAATTCCGTATTCGTGTGGGATTTTTTGAGACAACTGGGGAAGCTCGCTCCACTATGTATTCACTGCGTAATCATTATAGCGGCTTCCGAAATGCCCGCATTGTCAAACTTTAGGATGCCAACTCTGCAGACGTTCAGCGAGTAGCGCTGGTTCTAGTTGAAAAGCTGGTCGACGAGTCGGTACCAGCACCTCGTGCTCCAGAAAAGATAACGCACAGATTTCTGAGAAGCAAAAATCTCCGCTTACATAGGACGGCCGAATCTCCAGAACCTTTCCCCCTACCGGCATCCAAAGAGCATTCGTCAATCCTGCTCCATGCGGAGCTACTACGTGAGTCACTCCACTAAAAAGCTGCATCTGCCTTTCGATCGACCAATCTTCCAGCTCGACTATCCTATAACCATAACGATCCAGTACCGGCAGTAACTCCTGCTCATTCTGCAAGTGCCGACGCTTTACACGTCGACGAGAAATATAAATTCGGCTAGTAAAACCAGTGCAGGAATTGCTGCTACTGAGATAATTCTGACGAAGGTACTCTACAGAGCGTGTGATGCCTTGAAGAGATGGCTTATTAGGAATAGTGAGCGAGTCACATTGAAAGATTCTTGGGTTTAAAACCGTCAGCCTGATTCGGAGTTGCTGAAGAAAAGTGATGTAATTTACTGGTAACCACCAAGGCAGTAACCAGTGACTTCCCCTTTGTGTGAGCACTTGGGGAATGAGTTCTGTCCAGAGATGGTAGTAGCTGTGAAAGTGAGGATGGATACCGAGATGAAAGTGCCCTGAGAGTCTTTGTGTTTTTGCAGTGGGATCAGGGATTCTCCCAGAAAGACGCTGGGTAAAGCGGTTGAAATTTTCTCTGTTTGTAGGATTGCTGTGGGGATCGATCAAGTTCCAGCGAAAGTGATTCCCATGGAAGTATAGCCAATCACTGGAGCGGACGAGTCCATCTTGTGCATCAAGGTAAGCCTGCTGAATCTGCATTCAGACATTGTATTGCTGACGATAGTATTCTCGATAAGATCCCGAGGTCACTTGCTCCACCCACGCTTGATTATTGAGATACCAGCGAATGGTTTGTAGGAGTCCCGTTTGGAAATCCAACTCTGGGGACCACTTCAATTCCCGTAGCATCTTCCGTGGATCAATTGCGTAGCGCTGATCGTGGCCTGGTCGGTCTTTGACAAAGGTAACTAGTTTACGGCAGGAATCGTCTCCATTTCGGCCTAGTTCCTTGTCTAACAGATCACAGATAAGATGCACTACATCCAGATTGCACCATTCGTTGGAGCCTCCGATGTTGTAACATTCCCCTGCTCGCCCCTCGTGGAAAACTAGGTTGAGAGCTCGGCAGTGATCCTTGACGTACAACCAGTCCCTGATGTTGCCACCATCGCCATAGACGGGCAAAGAGCGTTCTGCCAGGCAGTTGTGAATCAGTAGTGGAATTAGCTTCTCAGGAAACTGAAATGGACCATAGTTGTTCGAGCAATTGGTCGTGACAACATTCAGTCCGTAGGTATTATGGTATGCTCGAACCAGATGGTCGCTACTGGCTTTACTGGCAGAGTAGGGCGAGTTTGGTGCATAGGGAGTTTCTTCATGAAAAGCGCCCTCTGGGCCGAGTGAGCCAAAGACTTCATCCGTGCTCACATGATGAAACCGTGGGTCAGCGCTATTGCCCCAGTAGGCTCGTGCAGCTTCTAATAAGTGAAAGGTGCCTAAAATATTTGTCTCAATGAAGTCTGCAGGTCCACTAATACTACGGTCAACGTGGGACTCTGCAGCTAGATGAAGAACTCCTTCGATTTTGTTTTCAATGAAGATCTTCTTGACAACATCAGATTGCCGTAAATCTGCATGAAGGAAGTGATAGTTTGAATGCCCCTCAACTTCTTTCAGGTTGAGCAAATTTCCAGCATATGTCAGAGCGTCAAGGTTGAAGACGTGATCTTGTGGGTGATGTTGTAGCCAGTGGAGAACTAGGTTGGAGCCGATGAAGCCGGCCCCACCTGTAATCAAGATTCTCATCAGGTTTCAGAAAGAAATGTGCAAGAGGGATAACGTGGTTGAATGCTCCCCACTGAATGATCGTTGGATCAGGCTGTTTGCCAATGGGGTTGGGTTGATGGCTAGGGTATGCTTAGCTCGATTGTAATCGAAAATACTTGGCGTAGTTTCTTGCTGGGCATTGAACATGTCATCTTGGACACTGCCACCTTGGCCAATCTCATAGAGGCCAAACATCATTCCCCCGAAAACGCCAACAGCAGCTCCACGGGCGATCATGCTGGTAACTTCAGTTGATTTCTGATCTTTCCAAGCCCACAGAGCCAGTCCACTAACAGCGCCAATTCCTCCTCCCCAGAGAGAATCAATGAAAACAATTTCTAGATTTGCTTGAGCATGGGATTGCTGGGGGGCTGCAAAGATGAGAGTGATAGCGCCTACGGTAGCGCAGAGAGTACTTTTAATCCATTTACGAACCATTCAAACCTCCTGTTTGTGGTGAAAAACTCAAAATGTTTTTGCAAGTACTGTTCTAGTTGTTTTTATTCCCACCAGTTCTGACGAGGATTCCTACCCTTGTCCTGATAGGGCGGTAGGCATTCAATAACAGCGCTATCTGTATCGTATTCGACTACGCGATAGTGAGGGCTCTGGTCGACCCTCAGACAGGCCCGATATGCGTCATTCTTGAACTGCTTGGCATCGTGGTAGCCCACACGGGTAGTGCTGTTACATCCTGCCAAAATCCCTAAGGCACAAACCAAGAACAGTGAGCGCATTTCAAACCGGTCTACGAGTCGCAGTCGGACGATGGAGCGAGAGCATTTGCTCTGGGGAGAGATACCTGGCCATATATCCTAAGACCATGGACCAGCTTTTGAGATGAGAATGCAAAATCTTGGCACCATAGCGGTACTGTGTACTGGGATGAACTAAACCGTAGTTTTTGACCAATTCGTTGAGTTCAGGTTTGTTGAGTTGTTCTTCTAATCCATATATTTCAACCAACCTTTGAGTACTGTTGGTACTTTTGTTGTGAAGTAGCCCAAGCAGTTCAGGATCAATTTTCAAATTTAGTTCCTCATAGGTATCAAAGATTAGTTGTCGGACACACATGGCGAGAATGTTCTCATCATCCTGAGGTCTTGACCAAAGAATTTCTAAGCGAACGATAGCATTAAGTGGATCAGCTTCAGGATGTGCCTCTGTTTGAACCTCCATTGTTAACAGATCACCCGGGTGGTAGATCACATCACTACATAAACCAGTGCCTGTATCATGAAATTTGATGAGAATACCTTGATTGTCGGCAGTTACTTCGACAGTCTCTGGGACATCATGAGACATACGGATGATTTCTGTTAGACGTCCATTGATTTCAGGAATCGTAGCGTCACCAGAATCTGGTCGAGCGAAAGAATACATGAGCTTCATTACACAAGAGGATGCCAGAAAATTTAGTGCCTCAGAATCATTGATTCTCCCTCAACTTGCAAGGATCGTGTGTCTTTCTCACATTCCTGCGTTGTGGAAGAACGTCATCCTAGTGTGCTTTCTTGTTGCACGAGATCTTCATGAACAGAAAATAGGATGATTTTTTGAGAGTTTTTCATTCTATCCTGTCAACAATTACAAACAATTTGAAAAGTAAGAATATTGTTTGGCACCTATTAAGATAATGAATTGGGCTCAGCATTGGATATATAAGACAACCAGTACAACGCTGGTCAACATTGCGTTTCTGGAAGACTGTGTCAACCAGCAAATCCCAGTAGATCTAGTCTGTAAATCTGAGAACTGGATCACTGCTTCTGGTGTGCTAGCTACTATCACAAAGCGTCAATATGTCGTTTCGTCAGATCAGACGTTGGCGGAAAACCTTTCACCCAAAGAAAATCCGCTTATTTATTGGCATCTTCTGCAATTGGAAGAGTCCGATCCTGTTATTCCGCTAAAAACTGAGAGAGCAGCGGTGATTGCTGTAAAATCTCATCAGTTATGTGTGCCGAGGAGTAAAATCAGGTGGGGTGGTTCTATTAGTCTAATGTGTGGAGAATTCTTCAGGGACGGACAAGCTGTTGACGTTGATTGGCCTTCAGAAGAGGAGAGAATCTATCGGGAACTTTCTATAGTCTCAGAACCCTACTAACCGACAGCCTTTTGTTTGTTTTTGTTGTGTGACTTTTCATTATTTTGTTCTTTGCTTTCAGAAGAAGATACAGACTGTTCACCGAAAAGTGGATGGCGAGTGTTGTATTTCCCATCAGGAATCACTAACTGCATCCCGATACGTTTTTCCAGATTCAGCAGTATCGGGCCTTGTAAGTTGATGGTAATATTCGATAGTTCCCGAGCCATAGTCAAAATACAACGAACCTCAATCTGATCAGCTGATTCCGCTTCCAATTTCCGAAGGTGATCTTCATTCAGGTTGATGTGATAATCTGAGTAGGCGTAGGTTGGAGCCATGACAACGAAAGCAAGATCTGGCGTGTCCATGGAGTGCAGCCACTGAAAAGGAGACTCTGGCTCTTCATCATTAAGCAGAACGAAATGCCGCTCATTTGAGAAGCCGAGTAGACCACTGGGTAAGGTCAGTACCTGACTATCATCAATTTCGACCTTACCGAACCGGGTGGTTTGCATACTCATGAAGCCTCTTTGATCGCTGGCCTGAAAGTTGGGTAGTTGGGTTTGATTTCTGGAAGTACATTTTGTTAAAACAGGTAATAGCTTTACCGTCCGCGGGCTAGGAGATCTCGCAGATTCTTTAGGGAAACTGGTGATTTCTCTGCAGCACGTTTGTTTTCTTCCTGAATGCGGATGTACACTTCCTCCCGGTGAATGACGTAGTTTCGCGGAGCCTCAATTCCAATCCGGACTTGCTTCCCCTTGATTTCTATGACCTGGATCTTGACATCATCACCGATCGTAATGCTCTCACCCGACTTCCTTGTCAGTATAAGCATCTCGCCTTTCCGTTATTGGGAGTAGGGCGCTCAAAACATTTGATGGCATTTGTATGCGATCCTATGCTGGCAGGGCGCTTGGAATCCAGTTCTGCGAACAATGTAGGCTTATCGCAAAAAATCTGTCAATGATGGCTGAATGAGGCGACTACCGGCGTCTAAAGAAACGCGGTTATTCAGTTCAGCAGTTTTCAGATGCAGGGCAGATTCCGCCAAATCAGCATCGCGAATCTCAGAGAGTCGGCGCTCCTGATCGAAGATCTGAACTTCCTGTTTCTGTTGCGCTTCTTGCAGATCTCGCATCGTGTTTCCTATAAAAGCACGTTGCTTTAGGACCTGCTCCAAGGCCAATTCTAATTCCTGCAATTTTTCTGCAAGAACAGAACCATCATTAGTTTCCAAGGCTCTTTCGAGCGACATCAGCAGGGAGAAAGTGTCTACTTCGATTTCTCCCTCTCCCAACAACAGTTCGTTCGCAGTGACAGTCACTGGAACAGTAATTCCGTCTGCAATCAGAGTCTCTTTCTTTTGAGGACTGCCGATGAAAGAAATGGGTGGGTTAGGTGTAAACATAAACTCCATTCCTTCCGGAAACACTGGGCCCAACTCTGAAATGTCAAAATCTTCAACCTTCTCACTACTGAAATCAAAAGCATCTGGCAGTAGGTTGACCTTGTTCTGTAATTCTCCTCGATCATCAGAGAATTTTAATTTGACCTGGTCGCTCTCCTTCCCAGATGGATTGATCATATCGACCACAGGCCGAAGGCTCAGTTCTGGTCCCCAATTCTGCCCACCATCATCAGAAATTTGGTAGCGTGCCCGACCCCAAGGCCCTGACTCCGTAATCCTCAATACATATGGATTGTTCGAAAAGCCTTCAAATTGAGCCTGAAACTGGGTGACATCAACTAAGTCACGAATGTCACTCTGGACAATCTTTTCAGTTTCAACCTTAGCTGGTTGGAGGATGTGGTTGTGTTTGATTGCAGGAGTTAGTGATTTGATCCCTGAGAAGAGATATAGTTTGCCGGAACGAGCGTTGCCTGCATCGAATAAGGCATCTCGGATATCCTTGATTTCACCTGCTGTTGCATTGCGTGTGTCCTCATTTGCAGAACTGGTCGATTGTGACATGACCAGCGTTTTTGCTTTGTCAAGAAACTCATTGATCTTGATCAACTCAATCTCTGAGCGTTCCAACCAAGAAATGGAATCTGCCAGGTTTGCTAGGCGTTGGTGTTGTTTAGAGATGTTGGTCACGATGTCCTGGGCCATCGTGGCACCAAGTGGGTCATCAGAGGGCTTGTTGATCCGCTGCCCTGTTGCCATCTCTAGTTGCAGATCCTGCAGCTTCTGGGCGTTTCTTTGAATGTTGCCGAGGACTTGATCCCGCTTGATGGTTTCAGTCACACGCATGAGGCGATTCTCTAACTATGAAATGAGTGCGGCTTACATGCGCACAAGAGTTTCCATCATTTGGTCGACAGTACCTACGAAACGTGCGGATGCCTCATAAGCTTTTTGATACTGCATCATCTTGGCTAGTTCTTCGTCCATGTTGACTCCGCTGATTGAGCTGCGGATCTGACTGAACTGATTCACTAAGCTATCTTGTTGAGCTTTTTCTGTCTGGTTACGTTGTATCCTAAGACCAAGGTCAGCAAGAATCGTGTTGTAGAATTCATCGAAGGTCATCGTGTCGTTGCGCATGTGTGGATCAGTCTGCAACTTGGCAATGTCTAGTGCTACTCGATTATCACCAGGATAGAGATCACGGCCTGTGGAAATCGTGTTTGGATCCAGCATGATTCGGTCACTCAACCTAAGGTCTTCGGCGCCTTTGAGTGTTTCAAAAAAACTATTGAAGCCCAGCACTTGGGTCAAATCGGTTTTGTCATCACCAAAGATGAATTTGTAGTCTGTGCCCGTCTGAATGAACATCGAGCCATCTTCTTCAACAGAGGCGTAGAGTAATTCTGGGGCGTTTACGGTCTGATTGATCCGCTGTACAATATCATTTAGTGTATCCTGACCAGCTTGGATCTCAATTTCGTAAGTTTCTACGAATTCATTCTCACGATCGACCAAGTGTAATTGGAAGATGCCATCTTTTAGAAAAGGCAATGGCTGAAGTCTCGCCTCTGCATTTAAGCCGTAGGCGCTTTTCATCATATTGCTGGCAGACTTCAGACCTGTTCCGGTAGCATGCAATTGGTTGATTTTGCTAGTTAGGCCAAAAGCTAAATCATTCAAATCATCCATGTACTTGACAATGGTTTTGTCTCGAACCTCTGTCAATTCTTGCATTTCACCAGCCCGGAAAATCTCGGTGATGTCACGTCGGGATTCTCGAGAAAGCTTCCCCTCCACACGGTACATGCCAATCTCACCACCCTTCAGTGATGCTACCAACTCATTCGCTTTATTACCCTGGACCAGTGTCCAGTCTCTACCAATGAAGACTGTCAACATTCCATCTTTGCCTTCTACCCAGTTGAGATCGACTAGCTTCGAAAGACTCTCCAGTGTTCGGTCTCGCTCATCTCGGGCGTCGTTAGCGTGGCGACCTCCACCAGCTTCGTAGGAAAAGATTTGGCGATTTAGCTCCTGAAGTTTTCTGGCGTGCTCATTGATAGTTTCGACGGTGGCCCCAATTCGAGAATTAGTTTCGTTACGTAGGCTACGAAGTTGAGCGTTGGTGTCTCGAAATCGAGTTGCTAGTCGGTCCCCCATGTCTCTTGCTTTTGCCCGAGCAGAGTCAGATTCTGGATGATTGGCGAGCTGTGCCCAAGAATCCCAGAAATCATTCATTGAACGACGAAGACCATTGTTGTTCATTTCATCAAAGATGACTTCCAACTTCGTTAGAGCATCTTCGCGAACTCCATAACGGCCTGACCGCGGTGACTCTTGTAGAATTTTGCGCTGGAGAAACTGATCGTATACACGTTTAGTGGGGAGTGCTTCAGCGCCTGCGCCAAGTCCTGTAGGATCAGCTTGTGCGGCTCGAGTACTGACTTCCTGACGTGAAAAGCCCTCTGTATTCTGATTGGCAATGTTGTGGCCAGCAGTCGATACACCTCTTTGTTGTGCAGAGAGGGAACGGCTGCCCATATTCAGGGCGTGGGTCAGGGACATAATAGTCTGCTGGGGGTCGTTTTTAGACAGAGGTTCGAGGAACTTTGCCACCAGAATGCTGCAATTCTCCAGAACCAGAGTAGGTCGCTTGCTGTCGACCGGAGCCTTCTGTCAGAAATCGCATAGAGGCTTCCACAGATTTTAATCTGGCCGAGGATTCTAAACTGTTGCGTTCGGCTAAGATGCGTATCTCTGATAAGATGTTTTGCAACTCATCAAAACAATATTGCAAAGCTTTAGCCGGATCAGTGGGTGCCAGTTGAATGATCACACTGAGGGTGAATGGGCTGGGTTGCTGCGGCCAGAGCTGAGGGAATTGGTCAACCAGAGAAATCCGCTTTTCTTCCTGCCGAATCACCTGTTCAACAATCTTGTCCTTCACTCTCTGAATCCTGAGCAACTCATTTCCACTGAGAACACCAAACCCACTGGCTTCCTCCTGCAGTTGTTCCCAAAGTGCTTGGTGCAACTCAATCTCTGTTTTCAGGATGTCCTGCAGAGAAACTAGCGCATTTTTTTGGGAACTGACTTTAGTGGTCAGGAGAGTTCCTCGTTGAGTGCTTCTGTCAACATCTTGTCGGCTAGCCGGGCTGTGTCGACTTTATATTCACCGTTGCGCAGCTGATCACGGAGACTGGCAACCTTATCCATTCGAATCTCTGGCTCAGCAGCAATGCGTTGCTTGAGCTTGTCGATTGTGAAGGATGAGGTTTTAACAAAGTTGTCCTTGCGTAACTGCTGGTCACGCCGAGCAGCTTCCTGACCCTCTGTTCGGAGTCCACCGCGTGCATCCTGCAAAAGGGGTTGCGGCTGGTTTGTTACCTTCATGGGCACCTCGTCGGGCTAAGATGATCGTGATCAACTTGAAGAGGTTGTCACGATAGTGTGATTACAAACAAAGAAAAATTGGATTTCTCGCTGAGGGATCAATCCAAAAACTTGCTTACTCAACATATCGGCAGTTTTGCCAGAAACTTGAGTGAATTTTCAGAATTTTTTTGCTGGGGGCTTTAATTGGCGCAATAGTGCTTCTGCCAAAGATCCTTCAGACTGAGCCATCGATTGTGCGTACTGTTCATCCAACATAGAGCGGAAGATTTTTTCACCATTGGACTCCGGCAGCAAGTCCGACTTGAATCCAGCTTCTCGCATGGTTTTGAGCATCTGCTGAGTGAGTAGTGCCTCGAAGTCCTCTGCAGCTTTGCGCAGCCGGACATCATCATTGTTCAGTTTGCTCGTCTCTTCTGTTTGCATGGTGCGCTGCATCAAAGGCATCAGCGCAGGATTGAGCTTCATGGTTTCCTTACTGAATGATGAGTTCTGCGTGCAAGGCACCGGCTGCTTTAACAGCCTTGAGCATCTCGATCAGATCTTTACTGGAGGCTCCAATTTTGTTGAAGCCATCCACAATTTCTTTCAAGTCTGCTCCTCCCTTGAACATGAAGACTCCCGACTCAATGGTATTTCCCTCTGGGTTGGCTTCAGGGTCAGCAGCAGGGGTTTTGACCTGAATGCTCAGTCCACCCTGAGAGATTGCGATTGGTGAAATTCGTACCTGACCACCCATGACCACGGTGCCGGAGCGTTCATCAAGTACTACCTGTGCCACACTGTCTGGAGTAATCTCCATATTTTCTATACGGGAAATCAACTCGACAGTCTGTCCAAGATAACTATCTGGTACAAGAATCTCGACAGTACCTGCGTCTTTTGCTCTTGCAGTGCGATACCCCAAATTCTGGTCAATAAGCTTTGCGAGCCGGAACGCTGTAGTAAAATCTGGAGATTTGAGGTTTAGGAATAGCCGAGCCCGACTATTCAGATTTAAATTAATCTCTCGTTCAACCAAAGCCCCACCTGGAATTGCTCCAACAGAAGCAACCATGCGGGCTCCCACCGGTAACCCAGCTAGTTCCTCCGGAGGCAAGGCTTCCGCACGACTGACACCTTGTGGGATACCGGAGATCGGGCCTTGAGCTACCGCATAGACCAAGCGATCTGGACCTCTTAGCGGTGCCATCAGCAAGACACCACCACGTAGAGATACTGCATCTCCAATGGTAGCTGCTGTCACATCCAGACGTTGGCCAGATTTGGAGAATGCAGGCAGCGTGGCCGTCAACCAGACTGCGGCAATGCTCTGACCATTGATGTCTTCACTAGCTAGACTAATTCCAACTCGCTCCAAGGCGTTAACGATTGGCTTACGTGAGAGTAAGCTCCCTGGACTGTCTCCAGTGCCATCTAGACCCACAACGAGCCCAAAGCCGATCAGTTGGTTATCACGGGCACCACGCAGATTTGCGATGTCTTTGACTCGCACTCCCCAGGCTGGTGAGGCTATGGTTAGGAAAAGTCCCCAGATCAGTAGTAGCCGAAATCCCTTACGAAACATGATTGCCTTTTGCAAGTAAACTCGCTGTGTGCTGCCAGAGTGGGTAGCACCAGATTCAAGTTCGGTGCCAGTCAATTGGCCTGTTTCCAGCCGTCTAGTTCTCTTTGATGGCTTTATTGCGGTAGAATTGCAGATCCCCTGCTTCAGTGCCCACGATTAAGTCCAGATCTCCATCGGAGTCGTAGTCAACAAAAACTGGTACACCCCCAACAGGCATGCTCAGCTTGGCGAGGGGTCCATCATTCAGTTTCCACCCCCATGGGGTATCTTGGGTAGCATCTGCGGGACGAAATTCGATCAGTCGGCCTCCATCAGAACCGACAACCAACTCATTTTGTTGATCATTGTTAAAGTCAGCAAAGACTGGTACGGCACCCAGCCCAACGTCTAGATCAAGAAATCGTCTATGGTAGAGCCGGAATCGAAAACCTGTACCATTGGCTTCTTGAAGATACAGTCGCATATTGCCGCCGAAGTTGCCAAGGAGTAAATCAGCCCGACCGTCCTGATTGACATCATAGATGGCAGGGATCGAATTACGTCCGCTGGTCACACCATTCATAGGTCGTGGATCTCGGAAAAATTCTGGGAATTCCGGAGTGCCACGGTTTTCCCAGAATAGCACGCTACCGCTTTCATTGCCGACCAAGAGGTCTTTGTCACCGTCACTGTCTACGTCAGCAAAGAAGGGAGCTGCATTAGCTCCACCACTATACTTCAGAAAGTTCTCATCTATTAAATTCCAGCGATCCGATCCATTTTCTGGGTCATTTTGGAAACTTCTTAACTCTCCTCTACGGTTCCCAACGATCAGATCTAAGTCTCCATCTCCATCCAAATCCAATAATGCTGGTACAGCACGATTCCCAAAGTTTTGCCCTGCGAATCTCTGACTCACAAGTTCATAAATGGGCTCACGAGGTAAGATTGGAGTTGGTGGAGAAACTACCTGAATTGTTGGTTCTGGGGGTAGATCAGCGAAATCCTGGCCTTCTACAATTCTTGGTTGCTCCAAGGTGTTTGCCGTCATCACTGGTTCTGGTGGAGCGATGTCTGTAGGTTGCTGCTTACCAATAAACAACCAACTCAGCAGATGTCCATCTTCATCTCCAACTAGTAAATCCTGCTGTTGGTCGCCGTTCAGATCAACCAAGAAGGGTGCACTACTCCCCGCAGTTTCGAGGTCTTGCCAAATCTGAGCTTGTTGCTGCCAACCAAGGCTGACGGGATAGTTGGGTTGTGGTTGGTGAGTCAACAGTTGCAGCGTGCCACTGCTTTCGCCAATCAGTAAATCAGCATTCTCATCGTCATCCCACTGAAAAATTGCAGGGACTGCGTTACCGGAGGAAGACTGCGCATTCGCAAACCGAGCACTTTCCAATACAAAATTTGCCTTTTCAGAACTCCCCTGATTTTCAAAGTAGATCAGAAAGCCTTGGCTGTTGCCCATCAGGAGATCTAAGTCAGAATCCCCATCCAGATCACGAATCAAGGGTGTGCTGCGACTGCCAATATCAATTTTTGCAAAACGGACTTCAGCCATCTGCCAGTCTGGGCTTTCCTTGCTACCTTCATTACGCAACATGTCCAAGGTACCATCCTCACGGCCCACGAGAATATCAAGGTCTCCATCTCCATCAAGATCAGCGAGGGAAGGTGCACTGAAACTACGACCGTTCGGTGCAAGCGGAGGGACTTCCACTCTAGACCAATCAGGATCCTCAGTTCCTCCTTGATTAACGTAGGCATAGAGCGCGCCAGAGCGGCTGCCCAAGAGTAGATCTGGATCTCCGTCTCCATCCCAGTCACCAGCGGTGACCAAGGTGTGTCGATCCTTGGGGAGCAGTTCGCCAATATTGAAGAAATTGTCGGTGACGGGCCAGTAACGATTCCGGCTACGTGCTTCTCGAGAAATGGGTGGCTCAGCTGTCTCTGTTGTTGTCTCCTCATCATTGACCACAGGTGCGTTGACCTGCATTGTGTACATGTTGCCTGGGGCTGCAGCATTGCTGGATGCCTGAGGATCAGGCACTACGTCCGGCCCAATTTCTGTTGACAGAAAGCTTGGACTTGGACGCAGGCTGCGTTCAACAATTTCCTCAAGTGTGGTTACTTCTAAGGGGAGTCCAAATCCTTCTAGCAGCGGCGGGAGGCAGTTTGGAAAAACATCAATTTGAGCGCAGGCTTCTTCCATCAAGGCCAGCGGTGCTTTCCTTGGATCGAGGTTGACTCTTCGCAAAGCCGCTACTTGCTTAAGTCCAGTAGTGATTGGATCTCGATTTTCGTAGTAAAGAATGCGAGAGGTGCGAGTGCCAATCAGTAGCTCGGGATAACCATCTCTATTGACATCGAAGAAGCGAGGAGCAGCGAATCCACCAGTGTTGATGAAGAGGAAGCGACTAGATTCTAATTCCCATTCGGGCTGAAGCTTAGTACCTCGATTTAGGTAGAAATCAATGCGCCCTCTGGACTTGCCTACTAGAATATCTTGGTCCCCATCACCTTCCCAGTCCACGAAAGTTGGGGTTGCATCCACTTCTGGAGCAATATTACCGATCAGTTGTGTCCTAGCTTTTTCACAACCCTTGATCCGAGAACGTTGAGAAGTCACATCTGGGCAGAAGAGTGCGCGGGTAGTAACTCCTTGATTGTAAAAAAGTTTTGTGTCTCCTTGCTGATTTCCGAGCAGCAAGTCTGCTGCTCGGTCTGCGTTGACATCACTGAAGTTAGGGACACTGTTGCCATTGACCTGAATGTTCATGTAGGCTGGAGTGACCAGTTCCAGCACAGGTAGTAGGGCGTTACCCCGATTTTGGTAGAAGAAGATGGTGCCGTCCCCAGAGCCAACAAACAAATCAAGGTCGCCGTCATCATCAATATCAAACCAGGTAGGCGCTGCATTGGAGCCAACATCAATCACACGCTTAACGCGAACCTTGCGGCTATTTTGAACATCTTCCTGAAACGCGCTGAAATCCTCAGTTTCTAGACGGAATTGGTTGTCACCTGGATTACGAAACAGAGCGATTCGGCCATCACTTTTCCCAACGAAAAGATCTTCATCTCCATCACCATCAAAATCTGCAAAGCTTAGGATGCTACGTTCAAATCCACGTGTGTAGAGTAATTGCTCTTGTCCATTCAATTTGCCGTAGTATTGACGTTGCCATTGGTAGATAGGGGCATTGTCTTCTGCAGCAGGAAGAGTGTTCGCCCCGCTTAGGCCCAAAATTCCCAGTAGGGCAGTGGTCCAGCATTGGCGGAAAGAAAGGCGGCGTTGCATAAGATGAAACGGTAAGTGGGGGTTGTTTGGTGGGGGCAGTGTTGCAAGACCTACGCCCGTTATCGGCGCTTTTTACAGGTCAATTTTTGATATGGATGCGGGTTGTTTCAGCTGTGATGGCTACGGGCAAGTCAGGCGGCCACGGAACGCTTTTCCGTCGAAGAGAGCAACCTTAGCTTGTTGGGGTAATGCGACCATCAGGTCCAACCTTCCATTACCATCAACGTTTTCAATGATTATGTCTCCGGGAGTGTCTCCCTGCAGATGGTGGGTTGCGGCAAATAATTCCGGACTTTTGTAGGCCCCAGTTCCACGAGCAGAAATGCCATTGCTGAGGACCAGTGCCATGTCTCCGGAGAGCGTCGTGACCGAAGTGAACACAACAACAAAGCGGTTGCTGATTACGAAATCAAGAACTCCATCCTCATTGAAATCAGCTACGTCAAAAGATGAGGGACCGCGTCCAGCCGGCAGGTCAAACTGGTTTCCAAAATTTCCAGACCCATCACCATACCAAATCCGAAGAACTTCTGCACTACGACTACTAACTGCCAGATCCTGTCTGCCATCACAGTCGAAATCAGCTACCTCCAATTGTTGAGGAGAACTGGGTGTATCTAAATCTGTAGCTTTTTCGAAGGTTCCATCTCCCTTGCCCCTCCATAGTTGGAGGAGGTTTTCACCGACAGAGAGGGAAGCCAGATCGGCTACATTATCTCCATTCCAGTCGCCCTGTACTAATTGCTGAGGAAAGTCGGCAGTGTCCAAAGAAGAAGCTGTCGTGAAATTGTCATAACCGTTGTTGAGCAGTATCGAGATAGAATCTGTCCCACGATTGGCAACGGCAATATCTTTTCGCCCATCATTGTTCCAATCTCCGGCTTGCAGAGAGATGGGTGTTAATTCAACGAATTCAGTATGGTTGTCATCCAACCAATTTGGGCCCTTGAGCAGTTGCAGATAGACACTTTCAGATTGGGTCAGCATTAAGTCATTGTGGCCATCAAGGTCAAAATCTTCGATGACGAAAGACTGGTGCCAGTGGGGTTCGTTTGGGATCCAAGACGGCAGGTCGTCAGCTTGCAGCCATTCACTGGATTGAGGTTGCAGGGTAAAGGCTTGAATCCTCCCATCATCTGTGGTGCCCGAACCCTCGCTGCGTTGTGGGACAGGAACGAGTAGCTCAATATCTCCATCATTGTCCCAATCGCTCCGAATCAGCTGAGCAGAACCAACCGGGAGAGATTGTTCTCTGGGTGCAGAAAATTGATCATTCATCACTGTTGAGGGAGGAGCGTCCTCTTCAATAAGATGATCACCAGAGCGACAGGCGAGTAGGCTCAGCAAACAGAGAAAGGACAGCGCATGGAGGAGTTTCATTCTTGCAGCAAACCTTTGAAAAAAAGCCCATAGTCTTCGGGCAGATAGTCTTGAATCATACCGAAGTAGCGATCCCAAGGAGGTAGGGGCAACCGTTCACGGCTCTGGTAGTAGAGAGCGGTCTCGGAGTTATTCCAATTCTCTTCGAGGAAATACTTGAGTGGGGAGGTCTCTCCAAGACCTTCGAACACGATCACGGGTGAATTATTTCCTCGACAGTAGTTCTCGTAGTGTTCCAGCAGGCGGTTGCCCAAGCCCTGTTGCAGGTAGTCTTCCAGCACTCGAGTGGCCTGAAAATCAATCTTGATCCAATCTGCCAAGTCAATCAGCCCGTTGTGAACATCCTGATTCATCTTGTTTGAATCATCCAATGCCAGCCGAATGCCCAGATCCTGAGAGAGGTTACGAATTGTTGGTAGATAGTCCGGAGTGATCAATTCGTTGACCTCAAAATAGAACATGCTCTGATATTCGGGAAAGAGCTGGAGCAGGTTCTTCAGTGCCCGTGGATAGTTAAGATAATCTGCATCCACATTTTGGGTGAACATCAGCGCTGGCATGGGCTGATTATCCATCTTCATCTGTCGACGTAAGAGCCGGATGGTTAGAAACGTGGCAATCAGCGAAGAGAAGCGCAATAGCACTGAGGGAATCTCTAGTTCCTTGCATTGCTTGACAATCTTGCCAAAGCTCTGTCCAGAACGATCCATGGCTAACAATTCGAATCCCTTGGTTGGGGACTGGGGAGATTTCGGGGCCAGAGCGTCGATCGACTCGGCTTTGATTGCTAGCCATTTTAGATATTGTCGAGCCCGTTCACTCAGAGAACTCCATTCTTCTGCCAGCAGTGTCCCCAATAGTTCTGCAACCACATCTGGAAAGCATGGGAAGGGCAGTGAAGGTGGCAAGGGAGTCACCACACTACAGGCAAGATGCTCGGGTTCCACTGCCTGCCAAGCGGTTTCAGACCAGAATCCATCGGAGATTTGGTTCATGAAGGAAATAACTGGGGGTTAGGACTTGCCGAGGGCCAAGTTGGCGAACTTGGTATATTGTCCGATAAAGGCCAATCGGCGCACACCACACTCACCATTCCGGTGCTTGGCAACAATGATCTCCGCAATGCCTTTAGACTCAGAATTTGGATTATACACCTCATCCCGATAAATGAACATGATCAGATCAGCATCTTGCTCAAGCGCACCAGATTCTCGTAAATCTGCCATGATTGGATGCTTGTCAGCTCGACGTTCCAGATCACGGTTTAATTGAGATAGAGCAACAACAGGTACAGAAAACTCCTTGGCGATAGCCTTGAGTTGCCTTGAAATATCAGCAATCTCCTGTTCACGAGATTGTAGACGTCGGCCTCCAGCCATCAGCTGTAGGTAGTCGATAACAATCATGCCGATGGGTGTGTCTCCATACTCTTGGGTAACTTGCCTAGCCACCTTGCGTACATAACCGGGAGTGATTCCAGAAGCATCATCGATCAGCAGGGGTGCTTCCAGCATTTGTCCAGTCGCATCCACCAGCTTCTCCCAATCGTCTGGTTCTAAATTTCCAAGCCAAAGCCGCTGGCTGTCAACCCGGGCTTCGCTACAGATTAGACGCATTGCGATGTGTTCCTTGGGCATTTCCAGGCTGAAGATCAGGATGGGCTGCTTGGACTGCAGCGCAGCATACATCCCCATGTTCATTGCAAATGAAGTTTTTCCCATCGAAGGTCGGGCTGCCAAGATAATCAGATCGCCACGCTGTAGACCACGGGTTAGTTCATCAAGTTCTGTGAAGCCAGTCGGGATACCGGTGATGACCTGTGGATTTTCTGAAAGAGCCTCCAGGTACTCGAAGTTGCTGAGCAATACCTCACGTAGTGGCGTGTAACTGCGAGTGCGGACTCTGTTCTCGATTTCACGAAATTTTTCAGAGGCTTCTCCCAGAAATTCACTGATGCTGCGTTGGCCTTCCTGTCCCTCGCGAGCCAGTTCATAGGCAGTGGAGATAATTGCTCGAAGCTGGCTTTTCTCCTGAACGAGCTGGGCATAATACTCAGCATTGTCCGCCACTGGTGTGGTCTGAGTCAGCAAGAGCAGGTAGTCCACGCCTCCAGATTCATCAAGAAAGTTGTGATCTCGGAGCCATCCAGAAACGGATACTTCATCAATCGGAGCTTCTTCTCCCGCTAACTCCTGCATGGCCGTAAAGATCTTTTGATTGGCTGGGGAGAAGAAATCTGTGGGCTGCAAGTAGTCCTGAATTTGAGCCAGCAACTCATTGCGGTAGATGATGGCTCCAAGGACAGCTTGTTCAGCAAGCTTGTCGTTGGGCAGCAGTTCTTCAGGTTTCGGTTTCGTGGGCGCACCGGGCATAGGCAACGCTGTGATAGAAGGTCACTGAGGAACGCAGACAGTGGAGGGGACAGGAGGCCAGAACCTCCTATGATAATTGACAGTCAGGAAGCTTCTGCTGCTTCGGCGGATTCTTCTTCCGCAGTCGCTTCAGTTTCCTCAATTGCTTCTTCTCCAGCCTCGGTGGTTGCAGCCACTTCGGCTTCTGGAGGTGCGGCGTTTGGATCGAACTCTGCCAACACACGGATGCTCATTTCAATCGAGACTTCGGTGTGAACCCGAACAGTGAAGGTGTGAGTTCCAACGTTGCGGATCGGTACTGGTAGCAGGATTGCTCGACGCTCTACAGAGTAGCCCGCGGCTTCGAAGACTTCTTGAATGTCTCGGTTGTTTACGGAACCGAACAGGCGACCACCTGGGCCAGCCTTACGGGTGACTTCAAGATCCAGCACTTTCATCAGGGCTGCCTTTTGCTGAGCTTGGGCAATCTCCCCTTTGCGCATCTTTTCCAGATACTGCATGTGATGCCGGAATTCATTCGACTGCTGACCAGTAACTGGCAACGCCAAGCCCCGAGGCAACAGGTAGTTTCGTGCATAACCGGGCTTGACGTCAACGACGTCACCGAGTGTGCCAAGATTAGGCACTTCTTGTTTCAGGATCAGTTTCACTGGATTACCTCAACGACAGGGTGCGTTAGTTCTGGGGGATGTAGCCCGCGGTGAAAGATAACAGAGCCAGATTACGAGCTCGCTTGATCGCGATCGCCAGCTTGCGTTGATATGGCGCTGATACGCCAGAAATGCGGCTCGGAACAATCTTTCCACCCTCGGTCACATAGGACTTCAACAACTCCAGATCTTTGTAATCAATCTCTTCGATGCCAGCTTCCTTGAAAGGACAAACTTTGCGCTTGCGACGTAGAAGGATGCTGTTGGGGACACTGCGCATCGGGCGTTTTTTCTTTTTCTTGGCCATCTCTCGTTCCTGATTGGGGTCTTAGTCTTCGTTGGTTTCAGTGGGTTCTTCTTCAGTCTCAACCGCATCAGAGTCATCGTCTTCTTCAACTTTCTCTTCTTCGCTGGCTTCCTCCACCGGTTTCAATTCAACGAGACTCTCAAATTTGGCTGCTGCGCTTTCCCAGTCTTCAACTTTGATGATCTGGGCTCGGATCACTTGCTCTGAATAACCGAACTGGCGCTCCAACTCTTCCAGCATTGCCCCATCACCACTGAGGTACCAGAGATGATAGATGCCATAGTCCTTCTTCTTAATTGGGTAGGCCAACTTACGTTGTCCCCAAAGATATTCACGGCAAATCTGCCCCTCAAAGCGTGCTACAAAACCGCGTACACGGGCAAGCAACTCTGCTTGTTCTTCACTATTTAAATCGGCGGAAGTGATGAACACCGCCTCGTAGTCTCGCACCATGGATAATTTTCCTTTTGAGCGTTAGGCCCGCTGATACAGGCAAGGAAAGTAGACGTTAGACATTAAATCGAAAGTGCATAATGTCACCGTCCTGAACAACGTAATCGCGTCCTTCCAGACGCCAGCGTCCGGCTTCACGGACCGCTGTTTCCGAACCGAGGGAATCTAAGTCATCGAAGTGGTAAACTTCGGCACGGATGAAACCCTTCTCGAAATCGCTATGAATTTTACCAGCGGCCTGGGGGGCAGAAAATCCACGTTGAACCTCCCAGGCTCGAACTTCCTTTTTGCCCGCGGTGAAATATGTGATCTGATTCAGCAATTGGTAACCAGATCGTGCGAGTTGTACGGTTCCAGAGTGACGAATGCCCATCTCTTCCATAAATGCCCGGGCTTCCTCTTCTTCCATTTCTGCCAACTCTGATTCCACCTGAGCACAGATTGGAATGACTTCGACCTGTTCTCGCGCAGCCAACTCTCGCAGAGCAACTTCAAATTCTGAGGCCTCACTCAGTCCCTCTTCGGAGACATTGGCGATGTAGAGGGACGGCTTACTGGTGATCAAGCTTAGCTCTGCAAAGATCACTAACTCTTCCACAGACCAATCTCCGGAGCGTGCTAGTTTACCATCTCCCAGATGGGCTAACATTTTTTCAAAAACTGGAATTGCTGCTGCAGCCTCTCGATTGCCCTTGGCCTGTTTACGCAGTCGTTCCAATTTTCGCTCAACCTGCTCTAAGTCAGACAAAACCAATTCAGTTTGGATGACCTCGATGTCTCGTATCGGATCTGGTGACCCATCAACATGAACCACATTCTCATCAGCAAAGCAACGAACGACGTGTGCAATCGCGTCAACCTGACGGATATGACTGAGAAACTGATTGCCTAATCCCTCTCCTTGGCTAGCTCCTTTAACCAGTCCCGCAATATCTACCACCCGTAACATAGCTGGGATCGTCTGGTTTGGTTCAACCAACTCGGTCAAGCGCTGCAAGCGTGGATCTCGAACCGGCACCATCCCTACGTTGGGTTCGATCGTGCAGAAAGGGTAGTTGGCGGCTTCTGCTTCAACGCGTGTAAGCGCTCGAAAGAGCGTGGATTTGCCAACGTTGGGCAACCCAACGATTCCAACTTCCAGAGCCATGTGGAGCCAACTTCAGTGAGGTGCGTTAAGTGAGGTCTGAGGAAAGTTTGCACCGCTGATGAACTTTTCCAGCAGAGGAAAAACCTGGCGAATCAGTGTCTGACATTGTTGTCTGGCTTCTTGGCTCCAGCGTCGCAAAACATAATCAACAGTTGGTACGTCCGCAGGTGGTCGACCAATGCCAAGTCGGACACGCCGAAAGCTGTCAGAATTCAAGTGCTCCATCACGGAGCGCAAGCCATTGTGTCCCCCGTGCCCTCCACCAGAGCGCAATCGCGCTTTGCCAGGAGCCAGATCAAGATCATCTGTACAAATGACAATGTCAGGAGGGTCTATCTTGTAGAAGCGTGCGCATGCTGCAACCGCCTGGCCGCTATGATTCATGAAAGTGAGGGGCTTCAACAGAATCACCGATTGATCTCCACTTCCGTGGCGACCCATCATCGCTTGAAACTTCTCAGAACCAACCTCACAGCGCCAAGCCTCCGACAAGGCGTTGATCAACCAGAAACCAGCGTTGTGTGGTGTCTGTTCATACTGCAGTCCTGGATTCCCCAGTCCCGCGATCAATTTCACGGATTGTCGGCCGTAGCGGCAGCTTGTGCAATACGAACTGCACGACCAACAATGGAGGCAATGCTATAGTTGGCCTTGGCCCTCAGTTCCACTTGCTCAGGCAAGCGGACGTCCTGGATTCTCAGGTTGCCACCAAAATCGAGAGTGGAAACATCCACCTCAACATAATCGGGGATTGCATCTGGCTTACAATTGACAGGAACATCTCGTGCGACCAGTTGAAGAACACCTCCTTTGCGAACTCCTGGACTCTCTCCCACGGTTTTCAAGGGAACACGCAGGTTGATCGAATGTTCCGGATCCAACTCACGGAAGTCAAGATGGATCAAGAGGGGCTTGTAAACATGTTTTTGCACATCCTGCAGCAGTACCTGACGGACTTCTCCTTTTTTGGCGTCAGGTTCCCTGATTTCAAGTTTCAAGAGCTTGTGGGCGATGGTTAGTCGGCTCAATAGTTGGCGAGTTTTGACCTCATCCATTTCGAGGTTCAGGTTGTTCTCACCTCCATAAACAACTGCGGGGATGCGATTTGCACGACGCAACTGCTGGATGGCTTTCTTGCCCATGTCGGTGCGCTTGTAGGCGACCAAAGTTTCTTCAGACATGTCGGTTTGCCCGAATGGGGTTGCAAAAAGAAAAACGACCTTTATAGCATCGTACAGAAATAAATTCAATTGATTTTACAGGAATTCAGAATGATTCGACTGATCTGGTGTACTTTGATCGGGCTACTGATCTGGTCGCAGAGTCTCTCAGCACGGGAGCGTCCACGCTGGGAACTAGGGATTATCCACGCTGCAGGACAGCTACCGCACTACACCGGTTCCAATCACTATTACCAACGGAGCATCAATCTGCCCTATGGCATTCTCCGTTCAGAGCAAGTTGATGTGTCGGGGGTCCCCAGGCTATTCACAGATTTTACCCCAGATCTGCGCTTGGAGATGGCTTTTGGAGCAGAGTTGCCCGTGGAATCGGATGATCTGAATGAATTGCCTCCACCTGGAGCGGATGGTTCTTCCGATAAAGTCATTCGTACGAAGAATTACACGCGTCGTGGTATGGAAGATATCCAAGCGCTGATTGGTATCGGGCTGACACTCGATTGGTACCTGGGAGAGCGCGTGACTGTCGATTTTCCATTGCTCAGCAAAAGTACTCTGGGAGGTGGCTTCCGTTATGCTGGGAATTCTTTTGCTCCAGGGATTTCAGTGGACGCTTTTGATCGAGATTCCAACTATGCACTGGCCCTCGGAGTATCATGGGAATACGGAGATGAAAACTTTAACCGTACCTACTATGAAGTGAAAGCAGACAATACTTTGCCAGATCGTCCTGCCTACACACCTTCTGCCGGCTTGATTTCCTTCAATGAAAATCTTCGCTTTACTGCTCAATTCACTCGCAGTCTATATCTTTTTGTCCTGCGGTATCGCCGGGTACTCGAAAACAGTGTGGTTAAAGACAGTCCGCTGGTGGTTGCAAACAAGAACGAAGGATGGGTTTTAGGAATCATTCTGGCTTTGGCTGCCAGTGATGCTTCAGTGACTCGTAGAAAATGATTTCTGAAAAAATTCAAACTTTCTTGGAATGCTTGAATGACTTACTTCAGGAGAGATCCGAAGCAACTTTTGGCAAAGTTTCCTGCTGCAGCTGAATCCAATCATACCACTCCTCCATTCCTTCTCCTGTTGTTGCAGAGACCTGTAAAATCTTCAGAGTAGGGTTGATCTCCAAGGCTGCTGTGAGACAGCGATCCAAATCAAATTGTAGGTAGGGCAGTAGATCTACCTTGTTCAGCAGCATCAATTGAGCGGCCCGGAACATGTGTGGATATTTCAGCGGTTTGTCCTCCCCTTCGGTGACAGAGAGGATGACGACCTTGGCCCATTCGCCGAGGTCAAACAAAGCAGGGCAAACCAGGTTGCCCACATTCTCCAAGAAGAGCCGGTTGCTTTCGTGCAAATGGAGCTTATCGACTCCCCTACGTAACATGTCTGCTTCCAGATGACAGCCCGTGCCCGTATTGATCTGGATTACCTCACAACCAGTCGCCCGAATTTGTTCAGCGTCGTGTAGGGTGGTTTGTTCTCCTTCCACTACTGCGATCGGTAGTTCTCCCTTCAAATCAGATAGAGTTTTTTCCAAGAGAGTGGTTTTGCCCGAACCGGGAGAGCTGACCAAGTTCAGTACACAAATTCTTTGCTCTGCAAACCGGGCACGATTCTCGGCAGAAAGTTGGTCATTCTTAGCCAGTAAATGAGTGCCTAAAGGGATGACACGGCCTTGCTCGTCATGGATGTGCTCATGGGTGTGATTGTGATGCTCATGGCCGTGCTCATGGTGATGATGGCTGTGTTCGTGACTGTCAGCAGGGCTATGTGGTGAGAGTGAGCTTGGAGTCCGTCAATCATGATTGGTGAACGTCCCTTCTGTAGATGAGTCATCATCACTGCTGCTCCTTCGGAACAGCCACAAGTCTAACAAATTAGCTAAGCTCCATTTCCTTGATGTTGAGTTGGTCTCCGGAGCGAACAGCCAGCGAGGCAGATCCGCAGTCACAGACGTCGTAAAGTTGCTGCACGGTGAATTCGAGACCACAACGGCGATAGGTAACTTCACCCTCTGGTTCCAGTATTTCGAGTTGTGCTCCAGCGAGCAGTGTATTTTCGGTACAGGCTCCGAAACAGAAGTGGATTGCCTCAGCCATGACGCCGCTCAGCTTGCCAATTTCCAGAGTGACCCTCTTGACTCGTTGTCCTTGGGCGTGTTCTTCAACAATGGCCACCAGGTTTTGAGTGATGCTGAGTTCATGCATTAGCAGATTCGTGGAAGCTGCTCACCGTAGAGCACATCGACAACCCGTTCTCCTCCAAAGGCAGTCTGAAGAATGACACGTCCCTTAGGAGATTCTGAGACAACTCCTATCTGGCAGCTATGCTGGCCAGCTGGGTGAGCACACATGGCACTTAGTACGGCCTCTGCCTGATCAGCAGGAACGAGAGCAACGAGAGTTCCTTCATTGGCCAAGTAGAGCGGATCTAGTCCCAGGATTTCGCAGACCCCCTGAACTACTTCACGAACTGAAATCTGTTGTTCCCAGAGGTGAATGCAGACTCCAGAATCCTGGGCAAATTCGTTCAGAACGGTCGCGATTCCTCCCCGAGTGGCATCACGCAGGCAATGAATCTCTGGGCAAACTGTGAGCATCTCAGCGATCAGGCCATTCAGTGGCTGGCAGTCACTCTCTACGGGAATTTGCAAGGAAAGCTCACCCCGTGCATCAACGATGGCAGCGCCGTGATCTCCGAGGAAATGATTGACTAAGACAGCATCACCAACTTCAGCTCGCCACGAAGTGATGTTTCGATTTTCTGGCAAAAAGCCAATTCCAGCCGTATTGATGAATAGCTGATCTGCCGCGCCTTTCTCAACCACCTTGATATCTCCTGTGACGATCTGTACTTGGGCCTTGGTTGCGGCAGTAGCCATAGAGGCTATAACCTGCTCCAGTACCGACAATTCCAGTCCTTCTTCGAGAATCAATCCGCAACTCAATACCTGAGGAATCGCACCACTGACAGCCAGGTCATTTACGGTTCCATTGATCGCCAGTTTGCCGATGTCACCACCCGGAAAGAAGAGCGGTTGCACAACAAAGCTGTCGGTTGTGAAGGCGATTCGATGTCCTGGTGGGGGTGATAATTCTGCATGATCTTGCAATCCCTTGGGATCAGGTTTGCCAAAGTGTCGGAGGATTGTTCCTTCAATCAAGCTACGAGTAGCGCGTCCACCACCTCCATGTGCCAGGGTGATCGTATCCCGGGCGTCACTCATAAGGTGGCTTCCACCTCGGCTTGTTCACGCCAGCGAGAACCATAGTTGTAGTAGGCGGCACAGGCACCCTCAGAAGAGACCATCAAGGCCCCGATTGGATTATCGGGTGTACAGGATTTGCCAAAGACCTGGCATTGCCAGGGTTTGAGCCGCCCCTTGAGTACCTCACCACACTGACATTCAGCAGGATCAACAACGGGAACATCCCGAACGGCAAAGACCTTCTCAGCATCAAAATCTACAAATTCTGGTCGCATCTCCACCCCCGATTCAGGGATCGAACCCAGGCCCCGCCACTCGAATTGTTCACGTAGTTGGAAGACTTGATCCATGGCCTGTTGCGCAGCCAAGTTGCCTTGGGTAGGAACAACTCGGCGGTACTGATTCTCTACCTCACAGCGTTGTTCCTCAAATTGTTTGAGTAACATCCAGACCGACTGCAGGATATCCAAGGGTTCAAAACCAGCAACAACAAAGGGTTTCCGATGTTCAGAGGCGATAAAATCGTACCCTTCGGTACCAATAATCATGCTGACATGTCCAGGCCCAATGAAACCATCGAGGCGTAGATCCGAATCAGCGAGAATTGCCCGCAAGGTTGGGATGATCGTGATGTGATTACAGAACAGGAAAAAGTTTGGGATCTGCTCTGCTTTAGCCTGTAGCACAGTAAAAGCGGTGCTAGGCATCGTTGTCTCGAAGCCGAGTCCAAAGAACACCACATTGTGCTCTGGATTGTTCCGTGCCAACTGAAGAGCATCCATTGGTGAATAGACCATCCGGATGTCCTGACCAGCAGCCTTGGCCTGCAGCAGGCTCTTGTGAGAACCAGGAACCCGCATTGCGTCACCGAAGGTCGTCAGAATCACATCTTCGCGTTCTGCAATCGACACACAGTCGTCAACGCGGTTCATTGGTAGCACACAGACGGGACAGCCTGGGCCATGAATCAGATCGATTCCCCTAGGCAGCAATTCTTCCAAGCCAAACTTGAAGATCGTGTGCGTATGACCGCCACACACCTCCATCAGGCGGATTGGTTTTTCAGCTGTGGCGTTGAGTTGTTGTGTCAGGTGTTCAATGCCTTGAAGGAGAAACTTTGCCTTTTCAGGATCACGAAATTCCTGAATGTATTTCATCGGACTCTCCTAGTTGACGGCTTGTAAAGAGGTCTGTGCTTCGTGCCATTCATCCTGCATTTCACCGAGTTTGGTGAGAAGTTCTAGGGTTCGCTGTGCTTCCTGTGGGTCAATGCGACTCATCGCAAAGCCCACGTGAATCAGGACCCAGTCGCCGATCAGTTCTTCCAAGTCATTCACGTCGTTTTGCAGGCAGGCGAGATTGACGGGTCGTCGGAGTCCACCCACACTGACTTCTCCAAGAAACTTGGACTTGTCGATAATTTTTTCAATTTGACCAGGGATTCCTAAACACATGAGTTTTCCTTAATATGCGTCTGGTTAGATTTTTTGAGCATTACTTTTGCTGATTGTCAGTAAGTGCTTTCAACCAATATTGTTAGTTCGTTGTGCGGTGGTTTGAACTTGCACACCCTGCTGCGCTTCGGGTAGTTGTTTCAGAGACTGAATTTCTAGTCAACAACAATAATTAAATCTATTGAAGATCTACAGGGGTCTCATTTTTTGGTAACTAACTATGAATGTTTGTATTGTTGCCAGAATGCGACGGACTCTGAAGTCAGTGTATTGCTGAAAACAACAAATATTCATCAAGTTCAGAGCGTGGAGAAACAAGTGTCAGAAAACAAGACAGGATTTTGGGTAGTTGATCAGCGTCCGATGCGAGTTGAGCAAATGATGTTCACAGATGAAATGAATTGGGAACTGGAAACTCTGAAAGATGATCAGGTGAAGAGAGTGGCGATTATTGGTTCTAGAGGAGTTGGAAAGACATTATTTGCTCAAGCCTTGGCTGGCTTCCAAAGCATAGTGTTCAAAGTCTCAGAACTCGGGAATGTACAGATTCCTAGTTCTGAAACAATTATTCTAAAAGGAGTAGATCAGCAATCTAAGGCAGAAGTTTTGAAAATATCAGAAAGAGAGCAGCAAACCATCTTGGTTGCTCAGGAAAACATCACGGAACACACCGGAGAATCAAATTCTTTTCGTCCAGTGAAATTAGAAGAGTTGATGCCGAAGAATCAGAAGTCTTTCGAGAAGATTAGGAATTACTTACTCAATGTTCTTGAGCAGAATCAGATTCAGCTTCAAGTCAGTGATCTACAGTTTCAGTTAAATATTGAAGAAATTTTCGATAAGCTGTGGCCGAACATGAGACAAATCATTCGGCAAACACAAATGAGATCCAAAACTGGAGAATGGGTATCGATACCTGTTTGACCAACCAGTTGAAATCAGGTCTGGTTTCAAGAGCATATGATTGAATTAATAAGCTTGGATTTGTTTACTTAAGCAAGTAATTGAACTATTTTTAGCGATAAATAAACTGATTCAAATTAGTATTTTGTTGAGGGTTATGTCTTAGGCACATGAACAAAGTATTTCAAATCACACTTGCTCCAGTAAAACTCCTCAAAGTTAACATTATAAATTTCTTGTAGAGAAATCACATTCATAATTTCTTTACATTGTCCATGCTGCTTTTGGCCAAAACCTAACATCATGAGTTGCTCACAGTGATGATAAGCTTGGTTTGGATCATGTGTAGAAAATACAAATGTTAGTGCGTTTGTTTCCTGTAGTTTCGTCAAAATTGCAAATAGTTTTTCTTGGTTCTGCAAATCCAAAGCAGAGCTAGGTTCATCCAAGATGAGCAAATTGCATTCGGAAGTGAGAGCTTGTGCAATCAACACGAACTGTTTTTGGCCTCCACTTAGTGTCATGAAAGAGGTTGTTGCCAGATGCCCGAGCGACATCATCTCTAACCATCTTTCTGCCTCTGCACGATCGATAGAATTTGGCTGCTGGTACCATTTGAGATATCGGGTCCGCCCCAGTAAAACCATCTCAAGAACATCTAGGTCGCTCTTAAGGTTTATATCTTGAGGCAAAAACGCAACTGTGCCCTCAACTGTTACACTTCCCGATGCAGGACGATCGAGTCCAGCCAGTATCCGAAGCAACGAGCTTTTGCCCACACCGTTGGGTCCAACAACTCCTAAACTAGAGCCTTTAGGAAGTTTGAAATCCAGGCTCTCGATCAGCTGCTTTTTCCCTCTTTGTACTGCTAAATCTGAAGCAGCTAGGATCGTCTGATTCATACCTTAGGATTCCAGCCTCCGCCGAAGTAGATACGCAAAAAAAGGAGCACCAATAAGTGCCGTGATTACTCCGAGAGGAATCTCCATTGAACTTAGCCCTCTGCAAAGATAATCAATGATCATCATGTAATAAGCTCCGATGAATGCAGAAACGATCAAGAGAGAGAAATGATTGGATTTTGAGAAGTTTCTTGCAATGTGAGGTACGACAAGCCCAACCCAGCCGACGACTCCAGCGACAGAAACTACGCCAGCACAAATGACTGTAACCAGGCCTAAAACTGACCAACGATTACGCTCTACATTCAAACCGAGTGATTTGGCATGATCATCACCGAGGTTTAGTACATCAATGCGATATCCCAGGATAATTAACGCGAGCAGTGCGATCAGTATGAGAGGGCCAACGAGTTGAATCTTGGCATAACTTGCTGTCGCAAAAGACCCCATTAACCAGTAAGTGATTGCGGGAAGCTTATCATCAGGATCTGCAATGAACTTTACCATGGAGACTAAGGCCAGGAAAAAGCTACTTGAGACAATTCCTGCTAGCACAAGTGTTAGTCGGCTTGTGTACCCTTGCACTCTTGCCACGACAAAGACCAAAATCATTGCGATCAACCCGAACAGAAAAGCAAGCGATAGTGTGAGGAAACTGTTCTCAGAGATGAGAATTCCAAGAGCTCCCCCAAACGCCGCACCAGAATATACCCCGATAATCTGAGGGCCAATCAGAGGATTAGCAAAGACTCCTTGCAGTGCACAACCACAAGCTGCTAACCCAGCTCCACAGATCATGGCTGTGAGTGCGCGTGGAATTCTAATGAGCAGTATTACCCGCTCAACAATCACGTCTAATTCGAACGTGGGATGGAAGAGGTTGACAAGAATTTTGCCAAGATCAGCAACGGAGGAATTGAGTTGACCTGATGTAATATATAGGACCGGGATAGTCACTGCGAGAAGAACTAATCCCAGTTTTTTCAGAACCAATTTCGATCACTTGAATAAGTTTGTATATCCTTTTGATCCAGCATTCATTTTCATTTTTAGAATCTCATTTAGATCCGAATCAGTAGCATCAGTCTCATAGAGCATCTTGTAAGAACGTTTTATCTCACCACGGAGTGGATAGCTGTGGTGCTCTGGATAGGTTAGCATCCCTAGCCACATCCATGTCAAAGGTGACTCCTGATTAGGAGGATCCCAACGATATCCTCCAAGTGGCATGGCGTAAACGGTCTTATTGATCGCTGCATCAGTTACTGAAAAGACAGGGTGTTCGATGTAATCTTTGGGAGAAAGTTTTGGTTCGAATCCATTCATCAGGACTATGTCTGGATTCCAAGCCACGACCTGCTCTGGGGTTGCATTGTAGAACCCTTTGTTTCCTGCAGCAGGATTGATCCCACCTATGAGATTGATATAGAAATCGTTATAGGTTCCTTTGCCAGCAACCTGTAAGTTGTTTTTGAATAGCCGAAAATAGAGAACATTTTTCTTCTCCTGGATCTTGGCTGAATTGGTTTTGACTTCTTTCAGGGTCTGTTCACGCCAATTCACCATTTTCAGCGCCTTGTCTTCCTTACCAAGTACGGTTGACATGATCCGAATCCACTCTCGTGCGTCTTGTTCATTCCGAATCTTAATAGCTGCCACATTTAAACCAGCGTTGGTCAAGGGATCGAAGATTTCATCTCCATAGTTTCCCCATTGAAAGACCAAATCTGGCTTCAATGCTAAAACTCCCTCAATGTTGGGCATAAAGTTGAATCCACCACCAACAAAATCACTGGGTAATTGAAGCACTTCTGGGAAAAGCCTACCGAGAAACCGACCTTTCATAGCAGTTTTGGTAAGCTGATGCACTCCCACTAATTTGTCAGCTGAACCGTCGATGGACATGAACATGGAGGGGGCTGGAATAGGGATGCTGACCACTCTCTCGACTGGATTTTCAAATCGGATTGTCCGGCCCTTTTGGTCGACTACTTCTAGAGCACTGGCTAAAGTGGCCCAAAACATACAAATTGTGATTAAGAAACTTCTCATAGCCCTATGTTGCAAATTTCGTTAGAAGGCGCTGGAAGGACACGTTGACACATCTCCCATTGTAAAACTCGGACCTCTGCAGGAGGAAGTTTACCAGCATTCCTGAGATGAACTGCTTCTAAAAATTCATCTCGTACAACACCTGGTTTGATACCTAGGTGGAAACGGGCTCCCGGACATGTAACCTCAAAGGCATAAATGCCAGAAGAGGCATTTGAACACTCAACAGATACTTCAGTCTCTGGATCAAAGGTAAACCCAGTTTCATGATCTGGTTGAAAAAGATAATTGAAGGCATCTCTCATCCCTTTTCCACCAAAGGCTCCTCGGATCTTAACCCCAGTTTTTGGAATTGCTCCGAGGCCTTGTTCCAAAAGGCATTGTGAGAGTTTGAAACCGAGTGAGAGTCCACACAAGGCCGATCCAGAATGATACTTTAGGAAGTCACCAAAGTGATATGGATATCCCCAGGTGATTTCTATGTTTTCGTTTAGTGGAAATTGGCTGGCCCACTCAACTAGGCCAGCCTGTGTTGGTGGTTTGGGAGTCAAGCTCATCCTTTAGCCAAAATCCAATCTGCAATTTGACCGATTGCCTGCATGGATGGGGCTGCTGGATTGAAGTCGATCGGTGCAATTGCTTTCCTTTCGGATTCAATCAAGTTTTCATCATGGGGAATAGTCGTGATGATTGGCATAGAATGTTGCTTACAGAATGTCTCGATGGCTTCCCGATCTGCTTCTGTCCTTACCTTGTTAGAGACAGCATAGAGATGAGGAATCTTTAGCTCGGTTGCCAGCTTAAATGTCCTCATTCCTGCTTCTAAAGAACGATAATAGGGCTCTACCACGATCAGCATCATATCCACATTCTTTGCGGTTCCTCGCTTGAGATGCTCCAAACCTGCTTCCATATCAGTGACTGTGTGTTTTCCGTAGCCAGTCAGTTCTACGATGAGGCCGCGCACCGCACGGTGAGATGCACACATTCAACCACTGCCAGCGGTTCCATCTGCAGGGTGACCCATGACGATCAGATCAATATTATCAGGTGCCTTTGAGCCGTATTGCTGAAATAGATCTGATTGAGAAAGTGTCATCTTCAGCACTCGTTCTCCAGCTTCGTCCTCTTCTAATTTCATGACTGTATGAGGGATGAAATTAATATTTCCGGCATCTTCTCGGCTAATTCCTAAGGTCAGTGCTAAATTAGGATTGGGGTCGCCATCAATAGCCAGAATTTTCTCCTGACGGCTAGCCAGCATTCTTGCTAACGTTCCAGCAAGAGTAGTTTTCCCAGAACCACCTTTACCAACAGTTGCGATTCTCATGTTGCTCCTGATTTTTGTTGATGGAAATGATCTTCAATCATTTGTTGGAGTAGCTGTACTGCCTCAGGAATAGCTCTTGAGACAACTTTTGAGAGTTCTAGTGTGCATGGTTCAAGACTGCTTGGCTCACAGGCTAAAATTCTTAGATAGGGAGGCAATTTACCTATATTTTTTAAAAATTGAAGAACCCTAGCTGGGGTAGCATAGTGTGTATCTGCGAAGTAATCACGCTGTTGCTGAACGTTCAAGGCCAAGTCTTCAACCACAGGCTCAAGTACTCTTAGTGTGCCAGGTGGAAACTTTTCTTCGAAAGCATCAACTAGAATCAAACCTTGGTAACTGAGCAGCATTTCCTGAATAATGTTGATGCCTCCAATCCCAGTTTCCATCAACTTTAGACCAGTCTGGGGAGTGTGGCTTTGTTGATAGCCTTGAACAACAAGTGGACCGAAGGCATCGTCAGAATTCAACATGTTGCCCACTCCTGCAACAAGCAACTGATGCTGTGCAATCAAGAGCAATCTTTCAGAAACTGGGGAGTTCAGGAATGAAGGGCATATCGAGGCCGATCAAGATTCGTGGGGATTCCTTCTTGACTGGATAGCAGCCAAGGTAGGCGTCACTACCTAATCGTGCTCCGTTACGGATATCATACAAGCAACCTTGGTGGTGAGGGCAAACCAGGGTATAGCCATCGATCTGAGCACCAAACATCAACTCATGGTTAACCATGCACTCTGCTGAAAATGCGTAGATTTTCCCCTCAACAAAACAGAGAAAAATGAAAACATCTTCGATCTGATCTGAATAGAGTAGGCCAGCTGATAGATTTTCTGCATTGTGACGGCTGGGAATCCACCGTGCCACCTTGCGAGAGTTGAGAGAGACACTTTGTGAGTCACCACCACTACAGCTTGATGCTGTAGGGAGTAGATCATATAGATCCATCAGTGTGCGAATAGGTGGATCTGTGATGACCTGCTCCATGACTCCGTCTTTGAATAAACGAACCAGACGAGTCAGAGATTCACGATGAATCTGATCGAGAACGTTCAACAATTCAAAAACTCGACGTCGTGCCGGATCGTCTTCGATTTGCTCTAGGGAGGAGACCAAGTAGTCAGCCCTAGCTAACAACTGATCCCATTCCTCATTGGTCATGAATCCACGCAGGGCTTGTGGCTCAAATTCCTGCGTATTCTGGTCAGTGATGTTTGCAGCGGCTATGGTCGTCTCCATCGCAACACCCGTCTACACATTCATAGTGTCCGGGTTGCTGCATCTCATTGAATGATTCGATAAATAGTTTCCCACCTTCCTTGGTACCTGCCTCTAAAAACTGATAGCTACCGCTAGGAGTCTGCTCCATTCGTCCTGTTCCGCACAGTTCCTGTAAAATCATCTCCACCTGGTCAGTAGGCTGATTCAAGAAAGGACTGAGTGTCTGTGCTGTAAATTCATTCCCAAATCCTTCCCCTTGGTACCAAAAGCAAATCTCGAGGATTTCCTCCTTATGCACCAATTCATCAAGTGCAGTGCTCATTCAATTTACATAGTTGAGATGTTGCTTGAATTCATACTTGGTAAATAGTTCTGAGTCTACGAGATCATTGACGGACTTATCCAGAATAGCTTCTCGGCCAGAAGCCCCATACTGTGCTACAGACCAGGCTAGATCAGCAACTTTTTTGCGGACAACATCGGGGTCGAAGCCAAGAATTTCCAGTAATTCTTCCTCTTTAGAGCCCATATTTTCAGCCATTACAATTTCTCCAAAAGCATCTCCGGGTAGATCTACCTCTACCGTAAAGACTTCCTTTGGCCACACTTTGAAGTAGTCCCCAATGACCAGTGTGTTGTCGAGTGAGACAACACCGGTAACTCCTTCGTACATCCGCTCCTGCAACTTCAATGTCGACATCTCTCCTCCGATCCACTTGTAGACAACAACATTACCAGGCCGCAGACAACCAGCTGAACTTCCAATGAGAACAGTGCGATCGTAAATGGTCTTATGGTCTTGTAGTCGTTGGGTGACGTGAATCGGACTCCAAGTCATGTTCTCAACTTCGATGATCGTGGATCCCCAATCTCTATCCTGTAAGTCCTGCATCAACAGCGGTCCAAGGGGATAGCGGTCGAGGATAGGAGAGTGGCCAACAATGCCGATCAATACTCGCATGGACTCAATTGATACCACATGCGCAGGTGGTTACCTCTCTGGTAAATACATGGTCCGAACCGTCCACCATAGTGTGAGTTGTACAAGGCATACAAGGGTCAAAACTACGAAGTGCTCGCAAGATATCAATGCCTTTGAACTCTTCGGAAGACTTAAAGTTACTTTCTAAAATTGGGGTATTCAGCACAGACTTCTCATAAGGTCCGGGCTCTCCCCAGGGTGTCTGAGGGCAGGCGTTGATGGTCGATGGAGTGATGATCTGGTAATTGGTTAGCAAACCGTTCTCAATCTCGCAGTGATGGGATAGAAAGCCTCTTCCAGCTCCCCAGAAGCCGGCGCCAATGAATTTACCTGTTTCAGGAATCTTGAACGGTGTCGCTACTTCACGCTCCCCTCGCTTCCAGAGATCCATTGCTCTGACCCAATTCTCCATATTGACCATGGCATTATAAGCTACTGCATAAGCTCGTGCTCGATTACGTTCGATCGCATTCCAAACGGGTGGGACTTTCCACTCGATTTTCATCTCTGGCAATTCTGCACCTTTACCGACATTCAAAACTAGGCTGTTGCCTGTAGATTCAAAAAATTCACTCTTCGGCAGCTTGTTGGCCAAGGCAGAAATATACATTCTAGCATAGGCACCAGCTTCAAATACCTTGCGGTCCCAGGTCGGCGTAGTTGACCAACTGTAGCGCTCTTTCCAATTTTGCTGACCAGGCCGTGGAATCGTTGTTTTGTTCCAGGGATGGTAAGGACTCAAGGGTGCACCGAGAGGATCCGTTTTGTAGGGATAGTCTTCCCACATCTCGTAGTAGGAGTGTTCAATGAACTCTTCAATGCCTACGTTCAGATCCTGTAGTCTTGTGGTAACTAATTTCCCATCAACCAATGCCCCCGGTGTAGACCAGCGCATTTCTCCCCAAGTGTTGCAGTTCTCGTAAGAGGCATCATAGTAGTCTTCGTGGTCCCACTGACCGAAATCAACCATGGTCGCATCTAGCTTACCCACTTCTTTGAACCGCTCATCACACTCATAGAAGAAGTCGTAAATGTCGTCCCAAATTCCCACACACTTTTTGGAATAGTCGAAGAATTCAGAGAAGCGAATGTAGAATTCATTGAACGTGGTGGTACTGAGGGTGGTAGTGACTCCACCTGGGATGATTGTCTCCGGATGCGGATACTTGCCCCCCAGTAGCACGTAGGCTTCTCGGGCAACTCTGGTCATCTGCAACGCCTCAAGATAAAGCTTACCCGTCAATGGATTGAGATCCGTCATGATCTCTGAAATTTTCCGATACCCATGAAGATGGCTGAAGCGGGTCGGTGTATTCTGTGCCTTTGCCCATATTTCAGGATTGGTCTCCCGAACGAGTTGTTCTGAATAATCCGGACCCGCAAGCACAAAGAGGTGGAGTGGGTTGTCGTAAAGATATTCACAACTCAGCAACAGATTTCGAATGACAATTCCCAGTGGTGGTGGTTTGATTCCCAAGGCCATCTCAATACTGAGGGCAGAGGCTGTGGCATGAACACCCCCACAAACACCGCAGGCACGAGAGCTAATGAATGCTGCATCTCGGGGATCACGACCCCGTAAAATCACCTCATAGCCCCGAAAAAGTGTAGCCATCGAATTTGTTTCTACGACTCGTCTATCATCGAGATTGACGGTGCTGTGGAAAGCCAAAGCACCTGCTACTCGTGTAACTGGATCAAAGTCTTTGTCAAACAATTGACCATTTTTTCGAGCTATTTCACGGAGCTTTTCTTCTCGTTCTGCTGGGGTTTTGACCTGATACTGATAAGGATTTGGTACGCCACTCTTTAGATGAGCATTGCCGGCGGAATCAAATTCGATAGGGAGATTTTCAAAACACATTGGTTGCCTTTTTTCTTTAGGGTTTGATCCCTGAGACTGGATAACGAGCTTGGATAGGCACTGCCTACCACAGAAAACTCAGCAATTCCTATTTAAGATTTTTTTGAAGGGGCCCAGTGCTTGGAACCTCCTGATATCTTCTGTGGTACTCCGGCTAGACTAGACACTGATTTGCGGTCTGATGTGGATGCATCATTTGATGATTTTGTTAACTGGACCAGGTTACTCAGAGCAGCCTTGAATTCTTCCAAGAGAACGGTTAGGCCAACATTGAGTTGCCCAATGCCCTCACCAAGTGGGGCTGTGTTTTGGTTAACCTGTACGAGCCCTCCAGCCAGTAACTCTAAGTTGTCTGCGGTCTTTTTGAGATTCAGATAGATTCCAATCAAATGATAAGCAACCACCAAGACGATGGCTCCAGCTAGAACCAATGAGATGCTGGTAAGAATAGTAGACATGATTAATCCCTCCCACGAGCGAGTTCAGTTGTTAACTGGTGTAGTCCTTTCGTCTGTCCAACAATTTCTGTTGCATGTTCGAGTGTTACCCCCAGTTGCTTTGTATGGGAAGTGTGATTGGCAATACCAAGTCCGCTTTGAAGCATTTCTCGGCTATACTCACAGATAGATTTCGTGTGAGACAGAGCTTGATTCAAAAGAGACCAAGCGACAGGAACAATGATGAAGGCAATGATTGCTAGGGTGATACCCCAGATCCAATATGCTGCTTCAGTCATTTTTCTCTCCTGTTGTTGATTTTGGAGTGAGATTGCCTGCCAAGACTGGCAGACCTCCTTTTATATTTGCCAAAACAGAGTTTGTCTGCTCCAGCAATGGTGGCAAGTGCGATGTTTGCTTCTCTATGGCCCGCAATCCCAACCGCAGTTTCGCCAGAAAACTTTCTGGAGTCCCTCCGATGGCAGCTAATTGATGGTTGATCTGTATCAGCGCCCAGGCCACGACTGCTAGGAATACTAGGGTGACAATGCAACTCAGTAAAACCATGAACGTCATTTGGACTCTCCACTCTTTGGTTTAGTGAGTTCAATGCAATTGACAGCATGGGTCAAGGCACGGTTTAAGTGACTGATTGACTGGCCCAAGATAGGAACATGAATTGTGTTGTTAGCGACCCTCTGGCCAGTATCCCAAATTTTTGAGACAGCCTGATGAATCGTCCGAGCGTTGCCTATAACGATTAGTAGCAGAATGGCAGCTACGCAAATCACCACAACTCCTAACCCCAAAGCAATCCACCAAAGTAAAATGTTTTCATCGACAGTCATGATGCCCTCTTTTCTTGGTCATCTTTAGCTAGTGGTCCCAGTAATTCTTCTAGTGCACCCATCCCATCAGCTACTTCTCGGGTATAGCGATTGGTCTGATTCAGTTGCCAGATGGGCATAGTGTTTTGCTCTATTTGTTCAACCTGCGCCAAGGCAGTCGTCGCCAGTTGAATGATTCTTCTGGTTTGGTAAATGATGCCAAGCAGTAACACCACAACAACGACGACAATCAATACAGCAACAGTGAATCCAATCAACCAAATGGCACTCATGCGACCTCTTCAGGTTGCTTGGTGTTTGCGTTGTGTTTCAAGAAAGAATGCCCACTTTCCTGAAGTTTTTGTTGAGTTTTGGAGTTTGGAGAAAATTTCGTTCCTGACTGTTGCAACTTGTTGTAGAAGAACCCTGAAATCTTCTCGACTACACTGTGCTTTTGATGGCCCCAGCCGCTGGGTACAGTTTCATTTTCTTTCCAGCGGGCCGTCCAGTTGCTCTTCCCCTGTGTTAACCGTCGTAGGGGGCGAATAAAGCTACCAACGGTACGGCTGGCCATTCCAGAGACAATGGTGCCTGGAGGGGATTTGTAGAATGGAGCAAAGGCGTCTGGGAAGCCTGGCATGGTGCAGCCAATACAGATTCCACCAGTATTCATGCAGCCCCCATTGTGACCCAAGGCTCCACGCGAGACCATATTGCATTGTACTACTGGACCCCAGCAACCCAACTCTACCAGACACTCTGTATCACCGTATTTTTTCGCAAACACGCCTTCTTCGTAGTTCCCTGCTCTCACACAACCCCGGTGAACCGTATCACGAAACAACCACGCTGGTCGTCCAAGCCCATCAAACTCAGGAAGTGGCCCTAAGCCCGCTAGGAACATTAACACTGCAGCAATTGTCTCGGTCAGGTTATCTCCAACAGGAGCACACCCTGGGATGTTAATGGGTGGTAAACCCAAGGCACTGAGGTAATCCTTCCCTAGAAAATCCATCACGGACATTGAATTTGTGACGTTTCCAGCTGCGGCAGGAATTCCACCCCAAGTTGCACACGTTCCTACGGCAACCACAGCTGCTGCACTTGGAGCCAGATCCCGCAGCCAATGGGCGGTAGGAATGGGCTTGTGGTAGCCATCCTCACTGTACTCCATACCCATTGCTGACCAATAACCTCCAAACTTTCCAGCAATGCTCTCATCTGCAACAGACCCTTCGTAAAGAACTACGTAAGGGGCTCCAAGCTCTCCATTTTTTGCCTTGTGATACGCTGCCATGAACTCATCACCAGCTGTTACCGAAAGTACGGGGTGATGGAGTATTATCTTGGGTAAGCCTGGAATAGCAGCACGAATGAGTTGGTCAACGGATGGGTTCTTAGCTCCCACCGCAGCAATGCTACAGCCATCACAACTCATTCCAGCTAGCCAGAACGCATGAACTTCTTCGATTGGTCCTTGTTCTAGTGTAATCCTACCGAAGCCACTTTTAGCATCTGGTGGTGTCGTTGTTTGCATGATGTTTATTCTTATCTAAAGGTTCAGGAAAGAATCCAAAATTTTTGGGAGTTTTAACTTTATGCCGGCTCATTGTCCAACAAAATTATGAAAGTCCTCAAATGATTCAACAATTAGCTATTTTATCCAAACCAAGAATAAATAGGTAAATATCTAATTTTAATATATTTTTAAATATTTTAGTTTATTTATTCAATCCGATCCAACTCCGCAATTGAAGGCCCTAACAATTGCTCTATTTCAATTTTGGAGAGATATGAAACTTTATATCTTCAACTTTTAAAGAAGGTGTATCATCCCCTGTTGGGGGGTGTGCCTAAGGCATACTTGTTCGTACACTAGCTTTTTGATGGATCAAGATAAATCCAGTGTTGATCATAGGGCACATTCAGGGGATCTGGGGATGGAGAATTCTAGCTGTGGCAATCATCGCCTGACCCAGACTGATACCACCATCGTTACAGGGGATTGCTGCAGGTCTAAGCACAGAGAGTCCCTGTGCCTTTAGTTGTCTTTCCAGCAATTGGGCCAATAGCTCATTTTGAAATACACCACCACTGAGGACAATCTGCTTCACGGATCTACAGTCTATTCGAATTGTTTGTAGATGTTGGACGATTTGCCACAGACCTTGGGCCAGACCACGGTGAAAACGTAAGGCAATCACTGCTTTAGGTGTTCCATCCACAAGGTCATTGAAGAGAGCCTGCCACATTGGTTGTGGTTCTAGGTAAGGCAATCCACTTGGCTTCCATTCTAGAATGGCAAAAGGGTAAGAGAAGTTATCGATGTCTTCTGCTGAATAAGCCTCTTCTGCTAGACCTTGAAGCTGCATAGCGGCTTGCCCTTCAAAAGAAACAGATTCCTGGCACAAGCCGATTGCCGCAGCCACTGCGTCAAAGAGTCGACCAGCTGAACTGGCAAGGGGTGCGTTTCGCTGCAGTTGAAGCATACTCTGGTAGGTAGAGACAGGCTGCTTCTCTAGAAATTCCGTTAGCTCCAGTTGTCCATAATTTCCCAAAAAGTGATCCCATCCGAGCGAGCTGAGCAGCTGGGCTAATGTATTGCGCCAGGGTTCCCGCATTGCTTTTTCACTTCCTAGCAGAGCTACAGGCTTCAGCATTCCCAGACGTTTTGCAGAACGGTAATCTCCAAGCAAAATTTCGCCTCCCCACAACTCATTATGAGGACCCATCCCCAGTCCGTCCAAGATGACTCCCAAAACTGGAGTTGTATCAAGCGGGACCAGGTGCTCTGCCAGGCAGGCGGCCAAGTGTGCATGATGATGTTGCAGACGCATCATAGGGAGTTGACGTTGCCGAGCGTACTCTTCACCGATACGGGTACAGGGGTAGTCAAAGTGCAGATCTACAGCGACATGACTAGTAGGTTGCGGATACAGATGTTCGAACAACTGTAGGCTTGCTTCAAAATCTGTGATAGCCCGAGCTTCGTGCAAGTCTCCGATGTGAGGCGAGAGAACAGCGTGATCATCGATGACTCGGCAGAAGGTATTTTTTAGTGAGGCCCCAAAGGCCCAAACTGAGGGAGCTCTTTCAAAACCTGCTGGTAGAGGAATAGGTTCGGGAGCCAATCCTCGAGCTCGCCTGAGTACTCGAACCGTTTTCCCTTCTACTCGTAGAATGGAGTCATCGACACGATTGACGATTGGACGTTCGTTCCAAAGCAGCCAATCTGCGATGCCATTCAGTCGTTGTCGAGCTTCCTCAGCAGTTTTGCACTGGGGCTCGTCAGAGAGGTTCCCGGATGTGAAGACCAACGGAACTCCCAGTTGTTCGAACAGCAGGTGGTGCAAGGGAGTATAAGGTAGCATCCAACCAAGTCGACGTTGATCAGGAGCAATTGCCTCCGGCAAAGACATCGTGGATTGCTGGCTTTTTTTAAGCAGGACAATTGGAGCGACGGGGCTACTCAGTTCACTCCATTCGAGCTCGTTGACAGAGCACCATTGCTCTAGCATCTTGCGGTTCTTCCCCATCAGGGCAAAGGGCTTAGCCTCACGAATTTTTCGTTGCCGTAGTCGCTGCACGACATCTGTGTTCGTTGCATCACAGGCCAGGTGGAAGCCCCCAATTCCTTGAATTGCGATGATTGCGCCTTGTTGGAGTAGACGAGCTGCAGCATCAACTTCATCCAGTGGAGAGAGCGCTTCTCGATCAAAGTACTGACCATCGAAGCGCTCTAGATTAGTTTGGGGTCCGCAGCGATGACAGGCGATTGGCTGGGCATGAAAGCGACGATCGTTTGGATTAGCGAACTCTGCTAAGCAGACGTCGCAGAGTGGAAAGCTGCGCATGCTGGTGTTGGCACGGTCATAGGGCAAGGCCTCAATGATCGAGTAGCGTGGTCCGCAGAGTGTGCAGTTGGTTAGTGGGTAGCGATAGCGGCCAAAAGTTGGCTGGGTGACTTCTTCTAAGCAAGCAGGACAGGTAGCTAGGTCGGGTAAGACTTGAAAAGCTGAACCATGCAGCGAACTCTCTTGGATCAGAAAATCAGTAGGAGGAGAGCCAGTCAAGGCCTCAGAATTTAGAGAGGTGATTTGGGCGATGGTCGGCAGGGCACTGGGCAGGAGTGACTGAAACTCCTGTAGCTGCGAGGGAATCCCCCAAATCTCTACGACAGCCCCAGAACGATCGTTAAAGACGCTCCCCGTCAGCCCTAATTCTTTTGCTAGTCGCCAAACAGTCGGTCGAAAACCCACTCCTTGCACACGACCCTGATAACGCAGAAGAATACCGATTCGCTCTGGCGAACCATTGGACTTCGAAAGACTGGAAGAGCCTTGATCAGTTAGGTCCATTTGGCCCCACTCTGTTCAATTGAACTTCTATGTATTGATCTCGTATACGGACCGGAAAGTGGCGCAAAGATAACTCAGGAGCAAAGGGACAGGTACCTGACAGTAGGTCAAACTCAAATCCATGGTGAGGACAGATCAATTGGCCTTTGTCAACAGCGTTCATTTCTAGTGGCCAGCCAAGATGAGGACAGACATTTTCAAAGCAGATTATCTGGTCTGCAATCCGGGTCAGTAGTAGCGAGTAGCCATCTTCTTCCCAGAGCAACAGTTTGCCTTTCGTGATCTCATCAAGTTTAGCGATGGGGGTCCAAGGATCAGAAGATTTCATTTGACTGAAATAGCGATTGATAAGTCGGCTGTAGTCTTTCTTCAATAGATCAAGAAAATCCTTTCAACTCTGAGAGCAACTGCTGAAAGATCTGATCTAGTTTTTGATGATTCTCCTGGCTAAAGAATCCTTCCTTGTTGAATGACATTCCATTCTCGCCCATAAACGAAACACAGTGAATGAGCGTGTAAAAATTGACTATGATCTGCTGCGTCTCTGTTGCAGAAAGCTGATCCAACCAAATTGCAACTAGATCATTGCTTTCATTGTTGGCCAGGAGTGCCATGTTCATCAGGGATATGTGAAACAACGGGTCCCCAAAAGCCATTTGATCCAAATCCACAAAGCCCGTGACAGAGTAATCAGATTTGGAAACGAGTAGATTTTTTGTGGTCAAATCGTGGAAAAAAGCTCTTGGCTGGACGGTGCTGAAATATCCTTTGAACTCATCCTGAAGCTGACAAACTTTCTCGACATAAGTTGGATCGACTTGGCCAACGGTCTGAATCCAACTCCTTGCTCGCTCCAGTGAGTTTTCGATGATCTGGTTCCATGAAGGAAGCAGCTGTGGGCAATTATAATGAAATCCCCAGCCAAAGCCGGAAGCTTCTGGAAGCGTATCAGCATTTCTTTGAAACTCGATCAATCGATCCACTACTTTTGCTTTTTGGTCTCCGCTCATCTGATCGACCAACTCGCCTAGGTCCACACCGTCGATGTACTCCAGAATCATGAAGCTGTACTTTTGTTCTTCAATACTGAGCTTGAAAATCTGGGGGATGGGCAGTGATAGTTTCTGGAGTTGAGTTGACCAGAACAGGTTGCCATTCAAGTGGGAAGTATTGTTAGGATGACAGATGCGGATAACAAATCGTTGCTGCTCCCCTTGAACATTGAAGACATAGTGACAGAGACCTGTGGGAAGGCGCTGAATGTTTAGCTCGCCCTGCCGAAGAAAAGAATTGGCAATTTGCTGTACATCATCAACTGTCGGAGGACTAAAGTGACTCGTCATGCGTTGTCAGGAAATTCTTGAAAAATGAACCAAATATCGAGTTGTACATCTTGAAAAGCGCTTATCTGAGTTGTACCCCTAATAGCAAATGTCTTTTTGCAGTAGAATTACCGTAACGTAGTTTATTAGTGTGAGTCAGGATCTATCATGACTTCCAATGGTCAATTCTATAAAACTCAAATTCCTTCATGAATGATTTGTCGATGCAAGAACGTCTTTCCCAAATCCTAACGTTTCTACGGGCATCTGAATCACTCAAAAGTACATTGCGGAGTGGTCATACTTCCTCCGGCAGACCAGAGAGTGTAGCAGAGCATACTTGGCGACTTTGCCTGTTGGTGATGGTACTGGCACCCGAGTTTCCTAAAGTAGATGCCCATCACTTGATGAAGATTTGTTTGGTCCATGATTTGGGGGAGGCGTTGCAGGGAGATATCCCAGCTCCGTTGCAGGATCCCAATGTCGATAAATCTCAAAGCGAGCGGGAAGATCTATTGGAATTATTGTCACCATTGCCGGAATTGCAGCGCAGTGAAATTCTGAAACTCTGGGAGGAATATGAGCAGGCAACTACCCCGGAAGCAAAATTGGCTAAGGCTTTCGATAAACTGGAGACGTTGCTCCAGCACACCCAAGGACAGAATCCTCCTGATTTTGACTATGCTTTCAATCTGGACTATGGACGAAAATATACGGAATTGAACGCCCAGACTCGTCAACTCCGAGCCTGGATTGATAAAGAAACAAGACGACTCGATACCGAACTAGGGTAGACTTCACAAAATATAGGAAGCTATCAAAGGATTGGTTGGGTTCATGAGATTAGGATGTGGAGCCTGGGATCTTTCGCTGGGGATATTTAGTCTCAACCGTGTAGGCCAGGTCCAGCAATTTCTGATCTGCCCAAGGCTCAGCAAGTAGTTCCAAGCCCACCGGTAATTCTCCATAAAAACCAGCTGGGACAGAGATGGCAGGTACCCCAGAACAGGCAGCCAAGCGACAATTTGTACCCATCTGATCCTCCCCAATCAGGGCGGCTACACGGCGAATCGGTGGATAGGCCAGAGCATCCAGATTGTTTTCGGCAAGCAGACGAAGTAGGGCTCTGCGTACGACTTTACGTTGTGCCATTTCCCGGTAATAGGTTGATTCATCTTCACTTCTCATGGCCATAGATTTCTGCGTTCTGAGATCCACTTTGGGATGATGTTTCCCAAGGGCGAGTAGTTCCTCTAGATCGCTGAAGCCCATCTCAGGATTGGCCTGCAGATAAGCGTTTACATCCTGCTTGAAGTCATACGCAGAGACAAAATAGCCTTCAAGTGGTCGATCCAGGGAATCCTCCAATTCTGCGGACTCCAGTTCCACAATTTCCCATCCAGCTTTTTTCGACATCGCTGTCAACGCCTCACGGATGACCTCGGCCACAGCTTCGTCCCCGACCTCCCGCACCAGCCACTCTTTCAGCAGTCCAATACGAGCCTTTTCTCGCAATTGAAGATGGTCAAGGAACCGAAAGGGATGCCCAAAACTCTCAGCAGTCTGAATATCTTCTGCATCATAGCCAATCATCTGATCGAGCATGATCGCCAAGTCTCGAACTGATCTGGCGAGTGGCCCCCCAATATCCTGGGTGGAAGAGAGAGGAAAGATCCCACGTCTACTCATCAATCCCTGAGTCCCCCGTAGACCAACGAGATTGTTCTGTGCAGCTGGAATGCGGATCGAACCGCAGGTGTCACTACCCAATCCAGTGACCGCAAAATTGGCAGCCACTGCGGCACTGGTACCACCGCTGGAACCACCTGGATTTCTGGTGGTATCGTAGGGATTTCTGGTAAAGCCGTGAATGGAGCCAACGTTCGTGATGCCATAGGCAAATTCCTGCATGTTGGTTTTTCCAAGCAAGAGAGCGCCAGCGTTTTTCAGCTTAGAGACGAGGTGAGCATCCCGATCAGGAGCAAAGCCTTTGAAGAGTACCGAGCCAACTGTGGTGGGCATTCTCTTGGTCTCATAGTTGTCTTTTACCAGAATGGGGATGCCATGAAGCATGGATCGGGCTCCCTGTCGACTACGCTCATCATCTAGTGCTGCGGCTTGTTGCAGCACATCATCATTGAGTACCCGGATGCTGTTGAGGGCTGGGCCTTGTTGATCGTAGGTAGCAATTCGATCTAGGTAGTACTGGGTCAGTTCGACTGCGGTCAAACTCCCGGAGTTCATTGCCTCTTGCAGGGTTTCAATAGATGCTTCTAGCAAGTTCATTGGGTTGGTCTCACACTTGGCTAATTATGATACTTGAAAAATTCATGCTTGCCTTATCCGATACAAGTAATCAGTTCTTGGAAATGTTACATAGGCCGAGCACAGTTAAACCTATACCTCCGCAGTTAGGCGAACTTTTGCGTCAGATAGTAGGTGAAACATCCTTTGCTCTGCTTCTTCTGGTTTCTTTGCGAAAATAGAGTTTGCTACATCCTGATGCAGAAAAAGTGAGGCTTCATTTTGCTTTGCATCTCGATTTGTAAGACGAATCGAACTAAGCAGTGATGTGAAAATGATACCATCCATTGCGCTAAGAAACTCGTTATCCGTGGCCAGCAAAATAAGTCTATGAAAATTAGCGTCTGCTTCTACGAAAGCTTCGGATGAATCGACAGTCTCTCTCATTTTATAAATCGCCTCCTCAATACTTTTGTAATCTTCCGACGTTCCGTTTCTCGCAGCTAGTAGGGCTGCTTTGGGTTCAATCACCAATCTGAATTCATGTAGCTGCATCAAGAATTTTCGATTTGGAGGTGCTGATTGATGCCAGGCTAGAACGTCATTGTCCAAAATTCCCCACTCCAGCCGATTTCTGACTTTGGTTCCTATTCCACGCCGTACTTCTAGTAACCCCTTTCCAACAAGAATTTTCACTGCGTCCCGTATCACGGAGCGACTTACCCGATATTTCTCTGCAAGAGTCATTTCATCTTCAAGACAGGTACCCTGCGGATAGAGTCCGGCAACGATTCTGCGTCCTAGTTCACGGGCAATTTGGGTTGCTAGACTGTGTGTCAGGCCATTTGTTTGAGTCAGGTTGTAGAAAAGTATTTCGTTCATTCATTCTCGATTGAAAGGAGTCCACTACTCAAAAAGTCTTAGTTTACAGGAATCATAGCGTGGTTTGAAGCCGCTTAGAAGACTTTGATTGTCTGTTTCATTGATAAGAGTTTCCCAATTTGCTGTGAAAATATTTTTTTGTGTTTGGTTGTTCATTTCAGAATCAATCAAATTGATACGTGAAACCAATTTCACTCTTTCGAACAGGAGGACCAGTCACCATTAAGCTATTTCAGAATTTTCATCACTTTTTATCATAAGTATTGTTTTATTAAACATCATATGTTTAATATGGCGAACAAAACAAGGTGATTGGCGATATGAACCACGTTTTGAAGCCAAGAACCTGAGCAGAGTAAGAGAGCTACTTCATGAAAATTACAGAAGTCAAGAGTCACATTCTCCAATATGACCTTAAGGAAGAGTTAGGTTATTCCCAGCAGTATTATCAGAAAAGGACTGGGCATCTAGTAGAGGTGGTTACTGACGAAGGGATAACGGGGTGGGGTGAGTGCTTTGGCCCGGGGAATGTGGCAATTGCCAATAAGGTGATTGTCGAGCGGGTGATTCAGCCAATGATCTTAGGGGAAGATCCGCTGAATCGTGATGTGCTCTGGCACAAGGTCTACAACCTCTTGCGGGATCATGGACAGAAAGGGATGCCAATCCAGGCTCTTTCTGGGGTGGATATTGCGCTGTGGGACATCTTAGGCAAGGTCACAGGACTGTCAATTTCTAGGTTAATCGGGGGAAGATTCCGAGAACAGGTGCCAGTTTATGGCTACGGGATGATGCTTCGGCGTGAGAAATTGCCAGCACTGCTGGATCGCTTCGTAGAGGAGGCTGCAGCAATCAAGTCAGCAGGCTTTGTCGCAACCAAGATGAAGGTGGGATTGGGCACCAAGCAGGATGTACAGCTCGCAGAAGCGGTTCGACGAGGTGTTGGTGATGATTTTCCGTTCATGGTCGATGCAAACCATTGTTACACAGTAGACCAAGCGCTCTACGTAGGTCGGGCATTGGAGGAACTGGAGGCATATTGGTTTGAGGAGCCTGTTGCCCCAGAGGATTTAGATGGTTACCGAGAGCTACGTTCCCAGTTGAAAATCAACATTGCTGGAGGTGAAGCAGAATTTACACGTTGGGGTTGGCGAAATCTCCTGGAGAAGCGTTGCCTAGATATCGCTCAACCGGAAGTGTGTGCACTTGGAGGAATTTCAGAGTATTTGCGAGTACTGGCTCTAGCCCAGGCACACTTCACACAGGTGATTAATCATGTATGGGGCTCAGCTGTCGCGATTGCAACAAATCTGCAGTTGTTGGCGGCTATTCCACCTCTTCCAGGTGGAATTCATCCGCAGGAACCGATGCTGGAGTTTGATACGACAGACAACAAGTTCCGCGATGACTTGCTGACCGAACCGCTGAATATTCAGCGCCAGGTCGCAAAAAATGGTGGTTATGTTCCGATTCCAGATGTTCCAGGGCATGGAGCAGAACCGAATCGTGAATTCTTGGAGCACTTCGCACTGGAAGTTTAGTCTGCCGGTGTGGTCAACAAACTAATCTCTGGAGGATCAATGTTTGGAATCAAGAAAGCAATTACTTGTGTTGCCTTGGCAATGATGTCCATGGCTCCAATAGCAGTAGCAGAAGATATGGTAGCGATGCTACTGCCTGAAAATGTGAACCCACGTTGGGAGAGCCAGGACGCTGCTTTTTTTGTAAAGCACATGAAAGATATGGCCCCAAATATTCAGGTAGAGGTGTTTAATGCAAACAACGATACTGCTGCACAACAAAGACAAGCCGAGCAAGCTCTTTCTCAAGGTGCAAAGGTACTGGTTGTCATTCCTATTGATGGAGAAGCAGCTGCGATCATAGCAGATATGGCTGCGGATGAAGGTGTGCCTACAATTGCTTACGACCGTATGGTGCAATCAACAAATACCAGCTTTTGGGTGCAGGCGGACCTGAGAGCTTCGGGTCGGGCCCAAGCCGCCCACATTGTAGCAAATACAGAGTTTGGGGACACCCTGGTAATGCTGAAAGGCTCCCCAACTGATCCTAACGCCCCAACTATTTACCATGGACAAATGGATGTCTTGGAATCCCTATTTGCCTCTGGTGAACGAGTTTTAGGATATGAAAATTGGACTCAGGGTTGGGATCCAGCGGTTGCTAGACGTTCCATGGATCAGGCTTTGACCAAGCTAAACAATAATGTGCAGGGAGTAGTTTCATCAAATGATGGTAATGCTGGTGCTGCTGTTGCTGCTTTAGCAGAGCAAGGAATGGCTGGCAACGTCCCAGTTAGTGGACTGGATTGCACAGTGCAAGCGCTTCAATTGATTCTGTTAGGCCAAATGACTCAGAGCGTTTGGAGAGATTTTGATATGATGGCGGAGGCTACAGCGAAGGCAACCGTCGCTTTAATCAACGAAGATTCCCTGGATGGTATTGTTATGGGGACATCGCCAGCAAATTCAGCTGGCAAGGAAGTACCTATGGTCCCTGTAGGTTTCTATAATGCTGTCGGTGAAGCTGGTGTTCAATATGTGATTGATAATGACCCTTCGATCACCAAGGCTGATGTATGCAAAGGTGAAGCTGCTGCAACTTCGTTTTGTAAGGGCTGAATCACACTTCTTATAAATTGCGATTTTCCTGTTCCTGTTCAGATGCAAGTACAATTACCTCATTTGGTAGTTAGAGAAGCCAGAAAACGCTTTGGTGGCCTGGAAGCTCTCCAGGGAGTCTCCTTTGAAGTGGAGCGCGGTGAAGTGATGGGACTGGTTGGTGATAACGGGGCAGGAAAATCTACTTTGATGAAGATTATTGCAGGTGCGGAGAGTTGTGACAGTGGTCAGTTTTTTCTTGATGGTAATGAGATTTTCATTTCAAGTCCTCAAGATGCGGTAGCTCAAGGCATTAGGATTGTCTACCAGGATCTGGCGCTATGCGAAAATCTGGATGTGGTTGCCAACCTTTTTCTAGGTCAAGAACCCGTACTCGGGGGTTGGGCTAAGTTCCTGCCAAGATTCATGAAACCATTGGATACTCTCTCCATGGAGTACCAGGCACAGAAGGCCATTCAACGATTGAAAGTCAGGACACTCCAATCAGTTCGTAGCCAAGTAGGTGGATTGTCAGGTGGTCAGCGGCAGGCAATTGCGATCGCCAGGGCGATAGGTGCAGATTCCACAGTTGTATTGCTAGATGAACCAACTGCAGCCTTAGGAGTAGCTCAGACGAGAGAGGTACTGGAGACAATTCGGCAGCTGCGTGATACTGGGCACGCAGTTGTCTATATTTCCCACAATTTGAGGGATGTCTTTGAAGTTTGTGACCGAATTACAGTACTGAGACAAGGAACAAATGTAGCAATTTACAAAGTATCCGAAGTTTCTCCTGAAGAAATTGTGTCTGCTATGACACGAGGAATGGATGTCGACGATGCCTGAACTCGGTACAATGAGTCTGAAAAAAATCAGTAGTTCCCGTCTGGGCTCTGCACTCCCTGTACTATTAGCTCTTGCTGCCATTTGGATCTATTTTGGTTTGACAGAGCCAGCTTTCTTGAGCCCACGCAATTTTTACTATCTCTTCATGCAGAGTTCTGTTGTCGGAACTTTGGCAGTGGGTATCACAATTGTTTTATTGATTGGGGATATTGATTTGTCTGTTGCTGCTACTTCAGGGGTTTGTGCAGCAATCTTGGCAGTCTTGACAACTAACCTAGGAATTCCAGCCCCAATTAGCTGTTTAGCTGCTTTGTCAGCCGGAGTTTGTGTGGGTATCTTCCAGGGGGTAATGTCAGCTTTGGTTGGTATCCCATCTTTTGTGGTTACTTTGGCAGGATTGTTAGGATTTCAAGGATTAATGCTAAAAATTCTAGGAATTCATGGTGCGATCAACGTCCGAGATCCGTTTGTCAGGGGCATCACTACTACTACATTGCCCACAGAATTGGGTTGGGCTGCAGCGGCCTTGTGTATCGCAACCTTCTCTTGGATGGTTTGGTACAATCGGCAAAAGCGCAGAAGACTCTCCTTAGAAAATAATCCTTGGGCCAGCGACCTCACTAAGGTGGGATTCTTTGTGGTGTTTGCCATATCGGTTGTTGCTACACTCAATTCTTACCGTGGGGTCCCTCTGGTTGTCGTTATTCTACTAGGACTAACGGCTCTGCTAGGTTGGCTCACTACCTCAACCCCATTTGGCAGATCTCTCTATGCAGTTGGAGGCAACGCCGAGTCAGCTCGTAGAGCTGGCATTTCATTGAAAGGTGTTAAGATTGCCGCTTTCGGAATCGTGGGATTTATGGCGGCAACAGGAGGAATTGTAGGTGCGTCCCGCTATGCCTCTGTATCTTTCAATGCCTTTGCAGGTGGACCTTTGCTGTTAGAAGCAATTGGAGCAGCGGTCATAGGTGGAACATCATTGTTTGGGGGTAGAGGTAGCGTCTGGAACGCCATCCTTGGAGCACTCGTGATTGGTTCCTTGGGTAATGGCTTGGACCTGTCTGGAGCTGGAGCGGCAGACAAACTGATGTTTTCAGGAGGAATTCTGCTGTTAGCTGTTTCCATTGATGCTCTGTCTCGTCAGGGAAGAATTCAAAGTAGAGCATAGTGGTGTTTTTTGCGCAGCGAACTGTCTCAAGGCGGGGTCTATCATGAAATCAACTTTTTCCACAACACACCTCTGGAATTCTGGGCAGTTAGTCCTACTTAATGGAATATTGGCACAACTGATTCCTTCAGGGGCTAATGGAAAGATACCTTCTGCAGCAGAATTTGGTGTTGCTGATTTCATTGCTCAGAAGATTTCTGACAACACTGAATTGCAGTTGTTGTTTGCACAAGGTCTTGAATACTTGGAAACTTTACTGCAGCGGTCTGAGAAAACAGCAGCAGAACTATCAAATAAAGAATGGATTGCCCTCGTTAGCCAGCTTGAAAAAAGCCAACCAAGCTTCTTTGAAATGCTCCTCCGAGCTACCTACATGGGTTACTATAGTGAATCAGCAATTCGACCACTTTTTGGTTTGTCTGCGGGTCCCACTCAACCAGAAGGATATTTGGTGCCGGCAGACGATCCAATGGAGCTCGATCGGATGCTAGAACCTGTTCGTCAAAGAGGTGCTTGCTATCGAGAATGCTAAACTTCTGTATGAATAAGGAATCATGGGCCAGGATGCAGTTGATGTATTGATTGTTGGAGCAGGAGCTTCGAGTGCTGCAGTGGCATATTCGCTTGCCGATATGGGTTTGAAGATCCTTTGTCTGGAACAGGGAGATTGGGTTGACCGATCCAACTTGCCGAGTACCCGGAAAGATTATGAACTGCATCGATATGACAAGTTCAGTTGCGATCCAAATGTCCGTAAGCTTCCTCAAGACTACCCAATCAATTCTGAAAACTCTGCAATCACTCCTGTCAACTACAATGCGGTCGGTGGGTCCACAATCAATTATTTAGGGCACTGGCCCAGATTTCACCCTTCTGACTTCCGAGTGAAGACTTTAGATGGTGTTGCTGACGACTGGCCGATTGACTACGACACACTGGCTCCCTATTACGATCTCAATAGCAAAATTATGGGAATTTCCGGGCTTTCAGGGAATCCCTCTTATCCGCCTTACGATGTTCCACTACCCCCGATCCCTTTAGGCAAATTGGGCAAAACCCTCGCAAAAGGATTCAATCAGCTTGGCTGGCACTGGTGGCCTTCCGATACCTCAATCCTGAGTCGTGATTACCAAGGGCGAAACCGATGTGTCAATGCAGGGACCTGTGATCTAGGATGTGCCTCTGGTGCCAAAGCCAGTGTAGATCTGACGTACTGGCCTTTATTGCTTGAAAAGAGAATTCAACTACGGACAAATTGCCGTGTCCGAGAAATTACGCTCCAATCTAATGGCAAAGCAGGAGGTGTCCTCTATTACGATGCAGATGGAAATCTACAGGAGCAAAACGCAGAGCTAGTGATTATGGCCTGCAACGGGGTAGGAACACCCAGGATCATGCTCAACTCGAAGTCCAAGGAATTTCCAGATGGCATTGCTAATCGCAGTGGAAAGCTGGGAAAAAATCTGATGTTTCATCCACTTTCCGGAGTGGTTGGTCGATTTGCAGAACCAATGGAAGGATTTAAGGGGCCGATGGCCTGTAGCATCATCAGCCAAGAGTTTTACGAGACTGATCTAAGCCGGGATTTTGTTCGAGGTTATGGTTTACACGGAGGGCGTTTCACCACCCCTATGACTTTTGCTTTGGGTGGTTATGGGGTAGACAATTTGATGCCCTGGGGTGCGGAGCACCGGCGGCAATTCGACGAAACTTATCCTTATTGTGCCGGATTGACAATTGTTACAGAAGATCTTCCTCTGGAAAGCAATGCCGTGACGCTAGATCCTGAACTTACAGATGGCGATGGTATTCCAGCACCTAAAATCAATTACCAGGTTGATGAAAATACCCAGAGAATGTTTGCCCATGGTGCGGCGAGAGCTGAAGAGGTACTTTTAGCTGCTGGAGCCAAGAGTATTGTTGCCTCGGGAGGTGACGCTTGGTGGCGAGCTGGATGGCATTTGATGGGTACTGCCCGGATGGGAACAGATCCAGAAAACTCTGTAGTCAATGATTGGGGGCAGTGCCATGATGTGAAGAATCTCTTTATTGTCGATGGGAGCATCTTTGTCACCTCAGCTGCGGTTAATCCAACCCCCACGATCCAAGCACTCGCACTCTACATTGGAGACAGCATCAAAAAGAATCAGAATTCTCTTTTTTGCTAGGAGTTCTAAAGTCCATCCAATGACAAACTGAATATTCAACAGAAAATTACCTATAAAAAGGGCTACGTCGAAATCCCTGACTGTCCTGGTCATGGAGCAGAACCAAATCGTGAGTTTTTGAAGAAGTTTGCAATTTAATTCGAAGGCAGACTGTTCCTCGCTGAATGGATCATTCTGATTCCTTTCGCCTTGACAAAAAAACTCCATCTCCGCAATTTGTGGCCCAATAGAAAGCAAAGCTGTTGGTGTCCCTCAGCTTTGCTTCCACAACGAGGCTGTGCCTTGTGAACTCTGATAACCCCTAGCCAGGAGGAAACCAACCCCAACGCACCCCTTGTGTCAAAACGACTCAATGAATTCAATGCTACAGAGGAGTACATGAAGATTTCCAAACTATCGATTGCTTTGCTGGCAGTTACGACTGCCTTTTCGATGATGACAACTTCGCTATTGGCAGGTGGCCACTCGCTAGCCAAGGTGCCACGAGAGCAAACCCTGGTACTAGGGTGGAGCATCACTTCACCGATTGGAGTGACTAATCCCTTTGCATCCACTGGATACACTCATCAGGAAGCCAACAACCTGATGTGGGAGGGTCTGTCCTATTTTGGTATTTTCAACGATGAAGAGATTCCTTGGTTGGCTGACAGCATGGAGTACACCAAGAGTGACTACACGCAGTTGACCATCAAGCTCAACGCAATGGCTCAGTGGAGTGATGGAACGCCTGTCACCTCCAAGGATGTGGTCTTCACCTTCGAGAGCCAAAGGAATAACAACAAACTTCCCTATCACGCTAATTTCAAGCAGTTTGTTGACAAGGTCACTGCCGTAGATGACAAGACCGTAGTTGTTGATTTCAAGATGCCAGCACCTCGATTTAAGTTTCAGGTACTGACGCTGAAGTTCGACACAGGAATCCCGATTGTTCCAGCGCACGTCCTCTCCAAGGTAGATAACGTCAACGAATACGAAGGTGGCAATGACATGCCCCACTCTGGCCCCTATAACCTTGTGTTGTGGGATGCGAATCAGAAAATCTTTGATGTGAATCCAGATTGGTGGGCAGTCAAGGCCGGCCGCATTAGCATGCCAGAAGTCAAGCGTGTGGTGATGTTCAATATTGGTGGCCAGGTTGGCCAGGGAATGGACGTAGTTGCCCAGCGTGTGGTGAACAACGAATTTGATGCCACCCTGGATATGCGCAGTTCTGTGATTGGAAACATCCTGCGTCAGAACTCCAAGGTGACTACCCACTCGGCAGACAAGCCTCCCTACGGATACCTTGATTGGTGGCCAAATTCTCTCTGGGTCAACACCCAACTTGAGCCCTACAGCGATGCAAGAGTCCGTCGTGCGATGAGCTTATTGATCAACCGCGAGCTGATCAATGAAATCATTTACGAAGGAGCTGGCATTGCGACGATTTACCCCTTTCCCCTTTACCCAGGACTTGAGAAGTTTGCTAACAGCCCAGCTGTTAAGAAACTGGAAGCTGAGCTTCAGCCAGGGCTCTATGATCCAGATCAGAGCGCTGAATTGATGAAGGCTGCTGGGTTCACTATGAACGATGATGATATGTGGGAGAAAGACGGCAAGACGGTGAGTGCTGTGATCAACGGATTTGAGGGTATCCACAGTGACATTGTTCCGATCTTAGTGGAAATGTTGCGTAATGGCGGAATTGATGCGGATATCAACTTTGGTACAGATGCCTACCAAAATATGGCTGATGGCAAAGCCGGACTCTACATGTTTGGTCACGGAGCCAGCCTGAAGGATCCTTACACCGCTTTGGAACTCTTTCACAGCCGCTACAGTGCAGCCATAGGTACGACAGCAGGCTCTAACCGGTTCTCCCGCTACGCTAATCCAGAGTATGACAAGTTACTTGATGAGATGGCTCCTTTAGGGGGTGATGATCCAAGATTCCAGGAATTGGCAGCGCAAGCAATGGGAATTTACTGGAGAGATCAGATTGACATCCCTGTCATTCAGTGGCTCCACCGGATCCCCTACAACCAAACCTACTGGGGGAATTGGCCAACGATCGCCAATCCTAGTTTGGGTATGAATGGAGCCTTCTGGGCTCACACTGGCATGTTGGTTGTCTCTACCCTGAAATCTGCTAAATAATCACTTTCCACGCGCCCCTGTTCTGGGGGCGTATCTGAGTTCCCCCATGTTTGTTCTCAAAAGACTTCTGTTCGTCATCCTAGTGGTTTGGTCTGCTTCCACCATTACCTTTTTTATTCCCAGGATTTCAGACATCAATCCAATTCGTGAGCGCTTTGCAGAGCTAGCCCGATTAGGTGGATTCTCTGCAGGTGAGTTGGAGACGATCGTTGCCTCCTATTCCAAGGCCTTTGGTCTAGACAAACCTCTGATGCAGCAATATTTCGATTACATCGGAGGAGTGATGACTCTTGACTTTGGGGTCTCACTGAACAAGTTTCCTAAGACTGTTCTCATGTTGATTGCCGAGTCCTTACCATGGACGATCGGCCTGATCCTTGTTACTACGATTCTTTCTTTTGTGATTGGGAATCTCGTTGGAGCCTTGGCTGCTTGGCCACTTTCTCCCAGATGGGTTCGTGGTATTTCTACCAGCTTTATCTTGTTTCAAGGGGTCCCTCCAGTCCTGCTAGCTATTCTATTGATTTTTTTTGTAGCTTTTAAACTCAATATTCTGCCGATCGCAGGTGCATATTCGATCGGGACTATCCCTGATTTCACCTTCGAGTTTATTTTGGATGTGTTGAGGCATCAGATCTTGCCCGGCATCGCTCTCATCTTTGGGTCCCTTGGAACGTGGGTGCTCTCGATGAGGGGAATGGGAATCACAATTCAGGGGGAGGACTATGTGGTCTTTGCGGAGCACAAGGGATTAAGTTCTTACACTATCTTTAAGGACTACTACCTGAGAAACGCCCTTTTGCCACAGGTCACAGCATTCGCCCTGGCACTTGGAAATGTAATTACCTCTGCAATCGTTGTGGAGACCATCTTTGGGCTTCCGGGTCTCGGATTTGTGCTGATCACAGCGATTCGCTCCAACGACTTTTTAGTGATTTATGGGATTGTCCTGTTTATCACGATTACCGTAGCTGTGCTGATGGCCCTAGTTGAGTTACTTTACCCCTTGCTGGATCCTCGTGTGCGACAAGGGCAAGAATGATTAATTACCTCAAGCGTAACGTCAGCCTAACAATTGGCCTCGGATTGCTGATTTTCTTAATTCTCTTCACGGTGCATGGACTGCTGACGATTGAATTCAAGCAGGCCTATCCACTGGCAGTAAGGCCCAAGCAACCACCTAGTCTGAAATACTTATTTGGGACTGATTTCTTCGGGCGGGACCTCTACACCGCAATGGTGGTGGGAGTTTGGCAAACCGCCATCATCGGTTTGGTAGCAGGAGCTGCGGGAACGATCATCGGTATCGTACTGGGGTTTATTTCTGCATACTTTTCAGGACTGATTGATTTGGTTATCAAGTTTATCTGTCAGATCCTCACACCAATTCCAGCCTTTCTAATCCAGGTTGTGATTGCCAGTTCAATTGACAAGCGGGACGTTACGATCATCACGATGGCAATTGTTGTCTTTCTACTCTCCTGGATGGCACCAACATTGGTGATCCGATCACAGGTGCTCTCGATGCGGGAACGTCAGTTCGTGGCGGTCGCCAAGCTCTCTGGAATGAACTCTCTGGAAATTATCTTCAAGGAAATCTTTCCGAATCTCTTGCCATTCATTGCTGCTGCTTTTGTTGCCCAGGTCTTCCAGGCGGTTTTTGCTTCTTTCTACCTCGCTGTGATTGGTCTCGGTCCCTTACGTGAACCCTTACTAGGTAACACGATCTGGGCGGCGCAGAGTCAATCTGCCTTCTTCAATGGTTGGTGGTGGTGGCCTGTTGGGCCGTCCCTAGCCATGATCCTGATTTTGGGCTCACTGGCGTTGATCAATATGGGCTTGGATGAGATGGCAAATCCCCGCATCCGCAATAAGGAATAACGTTGAAACATTTGTTGGATATCACAGGCCTAACCGTCAGCTACTACACTGACATTGGTCGGGCTATTGCTCTGAACCAGGTGGATCTGAAGCTCAAACAAGGTGAGAAACTTGGTTTGGTAGGTGAATCTGGATCTGGGAAGAGCACGATGGGCTTAGCCATGATGCGGATGATCAAGCCACCTGGGAAGGTCGAAGGTGGTTCCGTTGCAATTGGTGGGGTAGAAATGTTGCAACTCAGCGATAAGGAAATGCTCAAGAAGCGACTCAGCACGATCTCCTACATTCCCCAGGGAGCGATGAATTCGCTCAATCCTGTGCTAAAGATCAAACGCCAGATGATTGATGCCTACAAGGCACACTATCCGAACCACAAGCTAGATCAGGTCCTCCAGTTGGCTCACGAGGCCATGACCTCCGTGGAGTTGCCAGAACATGTGCTGGAGATGTATCCTCACGAACTATCTGGAGGCATGAAGCAGCGAGTTTGTATCGCTATTGGAATCCTGCTGCGACCCCAGATCATCATTGCCGATGAACCAACCAGTGCGCTTGATGTAGTGACTCAGCGTCAGGTGATCGAGACGCTCAACCGGGTGCAACAAAAGATTGGTTCTGCATTGATTTTGATTGGTCATGATATGGGCCTGATGGCTCAGTCGATGGACAAGGTAGCGGTAATGTATGCTGGAGAAATCGTGGAAATCAATGATGTACAGACTATTTTTACCAATCCCAAGCATCCCTACACGAAGGCGCTGATTAGCAGCTTACCCAGACTACAGAATCGAGGAGAGTTTCGTGGAATTCCTGGAATGGCACCTTCGCTCTACCGTCTCCCAAACGGTTGTCGCTTCCATCCACGCTGCAACCAACAGCAACCTCAGTGTCAAACGACCTCTCCGCACAAGAGTGTTTTTGAAGACGAAAAGTATGTGACCTGCCATCTCTACGAGGCCTCATGAATATGGCCACACTGGAGCTAAAAAATGTCTCTAAGCTCTATCGGGTGGGCAAGAAGGCTGTTCACGCCCTCAATCCGATCAGCTTTGATCTGTTGGGAGATCCAGCCCGCATCATCACTGTGGCTGGAGAGAGTGGTAGTGGAAAGACAACCCTGGCCTCCATCATGTTGGGCTTGTTAGGGCCAACTACGGGCCAAGTGTTCTATGAAGGCAAGGATGTCAGTAAATTAAGTGGTGGACAGTACCGGGATTTTCGCAAGAATGTGCAGGCGGTTTTTCAGGATCCCTTTGCGGTCTTCAATCCCTTCTACCAGGTGGACCATCTGCTGGAAGTGCCAATCCGTAAGTTCAATCCTGGGCTCTCAAAAGTTGCTCGCCGCAAGGCAATGGAAGAAGCTCTGGAGGCGGTTGGCCTGCAGCCCAGTGAGATCCTGGGACGCTATCCCCACCAGCTGAGTGGAGGACAGCGACAACGAATCAACGTGGCCCGGGCGATCGTCATCAAGCCCAAGATCCTGGTCGCAGATGAGCCAGTCTCGATGGTCGATGCCTCCTTGCGAGCCAACATTCTCGAAGCGTTAGTGTCCCTGCGCGAGAACTACAAGGTCAACATTCTCTATATCACCCACGACCTGACAACCGCCTACCATGTCTCTGATTCCATCATCGTTCTCTATCGGGGGAGCGTAATGGAGGCCGGAGATATCACCAAGGTGGTGGAGTCTCCACAGCATCCCTACACACAGCTGTTGATCAACTCGATCCCCTGGCCAGATCTGGAGCGCAAGTGGGACAACCAGCGATACGCCAATCCTGATATTCAGGAAATTTCGGGAGCAGGTTGCAAGTTCTACAGTCGCTGTCCAAACCGCCAACCTGGTTGTCAGGTGACTCCCCAACTGGTTCCCCTGTTCCCGAGACACTTGGCCAGCTGCCTGTTACACCAACCCCAGGCTAACCTGGATTCCAACCTAACGCAGAACTTGTAAATCTTAGAAAACATCCATGCAAAAGATCGCAGTCACCGGTGCTAATGGTCACTTTGGGAAAATTCTAGTTCAGTTTCTGAGAGAACAGCATTTTACGGTGAAGCCCTCAGATCTCTTCTCTGGGCGTCCCGAAGAAGGAGCGGTCAATTGTGATGTTCGTGATTTGGGCCACCTGGTCAGTGTTTTTCAAGGCTGTGATGCCGTTGTTCATCTTGCGGCTTTCCCGAGCCCCTGGATGCAGCCAGATGCCAAGGTTTACCAAGACAACACCGTGGGCAGCTACAACGTGCTGCTGGCTTGTGAGCTTTTGGGCATCAAGAAGATCTGCCTCGCTTCGAGTATCAACGCAATCGGTGGGGTTTATTCCCGCCTGCCAACCTATGACTACTTCCCCGTAGATGAGGAGCATTCGACCTACAGCGAGGATCCTTACAGCCTCTCCAAGTGGGTTCTGGAAATCCAGGCAGACTGCTTTGCTCGGAGGCGTGAAGACATTTCCATCAGCAGCATGCGCTTTCACTGGTTGCAGTATCGGGATTTTGTGGAACCCCGTACGACCAACGGGATCTCCTTCAAGCATCTCTGGGCCTACACCGATCCGATTGCGGCTGCCAAGGCCTGTTTGGCTAGTCTAAAAGTAACCTGGACCGGACATGAGGCGTTCTTTATTGTTGCCCCTGAAACCGCTAGTCCTACCGACTCCAAAGAACTCATCCGTGAGCACTATCCACAGGTTCGTGTGAATCAGCCAATGCCCGGCAAGCATGGGTTTTATAGTTGTGCCAAGGCTCAGCGACTGCTGGGTTGGGTGCATGAAGATCACCAACACTGAGCAAATCAGAAGAAAATCTCCCAAAGCTTATCCAAATTCTGCAGAATCCTGTATTTCAAGCATTGACTTCCTCAGTGAATTGCGATTACACATCTGAAAGATGGACGGATCGCTTTCCTCGGTGACCTCCCATCTGCCTGCGCTGAAATCAGACAGGCTCATCTCAAGTCTTAACAACAAAACTCCCATGGCATACAAAGACCTCAAAATCACACGCCTTGAGCTCCTGATGGTCAAGCCCCGCTTCATGTTCCTGAAGATGCACACCAACCAGGACCTTGTTGGTTATGGTGAACCTATCCTTGAAGGCCAGACCCATGCAGTTGCAGGGGCGGTACGGGCAATGGAGAACTATCTGCTGGGCAAGGATCCTCGACAGATCGAGCACCACTGGCAGGCTCTCTACAAGGGGAGCTTCTATCGGGGAGGGCCAATTCTGACGAGCGCACTCTCGGGGATTGAACAGGCGATGTGGGACATCCTCGGTAAGTCGTTGGGTGTGCCGGTGTATCAACTTTTGGGTGGATCAGTTCGAGAGCGGATTCGGATCTACGCCCATGCTCACGGAGCAGACAAGGAACAACTCTGCAAGCGAGCCCGTGACCTGGTTGACATGGGCTTCAACTTCCTGAAGACAGGTTTTGAAGCGCCCGTCGCCTTCGTCGAGAACCAACAGTTCCTGCGGAATTGTGTGGAGCGCTTTGCTGCGCTACGTGCGGAGGTGGGCCCAGAGGTGGACCTTGCACTGGATTTCCATGGACGCTTCTCACCAACGATGTCCAAGCGCCTGATCAAGGAGTTGGAGCCGCTCTATCCCTACTTTGTGGAGGAACCCTGTCTGCCCGGCAACACGGCAGCGCTGGTGGAGTTGAAAAACTCAACGACGGTTCCGTTGGCCACTGGAGAACGTATCTTCACCAAGTGGGGCTTCCGAGACCTGATTGAACAAAGAGCGGTCGATATCCTGCAACCGGATCTCTGCCATGCAGGGGGCATCATGGAGGTCAAGAAGATCTCAGCAATGGCCGAAGCCAGTGACCTAGCCGTGGCTCCCCACAACCCACTGGGGCCGATCTCGCTGGCGGCCTGCCTGCAACTGGATGCCTGTACCTTGAACGCGGTGGCCCAGGAACAGGTGACCCTAGGGGATGGTTACCTCGTCAAGCCTTTCGAGATGCAGAACGGCTACATCGATCTGCCAACCGAGCCCGGGTTAGGGTTCGAGTTGGATGAAGAGAAGGTGCGGGCGCTGGAATACGATGGAAATTGGGAAACTCCACGGGTCATCGACCAACGCGATGGCTCCGTGGCTGAGTGGTAAAGACAACGAACAGGAAACTATGAACTCTCCGAAGATCAAGGACATTCGGGTCATCATGACCGAGCCCGATGGCATTCGACTGGTGGTGGTTAAAATTCTTACCGATCAGGATGGACTCTATGGGGTTGGCTGTGCGACCTTCACCCAACGACCACTGCCGGTGGTCAAGGCGATCACAGACTACCTGCGTCCCTTCCTGATTGGACGCTCTGTCGTGGATATCGAGGACATCTGGCAATCCTCCTACGTCTCGTCCTATTGGCGTAACGGACCAGTGTTGAATAATGCGCTGAGTGGGGTGGATCAAGCCTTGTGGGACATCAAGGGCAAGATGGCCAATATGCCCTTGTACGATCTGCTGGGTGGAAAGGCGCGAGAAGCGGCGGCAGTCTATGTCCACGCTTCAGGAAGCTCTGCTGAGGAGGTTGGTGACAAAATGCAGGCATTCATGGAGCGCGGCTTTCACCACATCCGAGTGCAGGTCTCCACTCCAGGCTACTCAACCTATGGCAATAAGTCAGCGAAAAGTGGCACGGACACCAGTTCCAATCGGGATATCAGCCAGGGGCCGATCCCAATCACAACCCGCTTGCGAGAGTATGATCCCGCCAAACGCTACGCTCATCCGGGAGGTGTATTTGAGCCCAAGCCCTACCTGCGCTCGGCTTTGAACTTGTTTGAATACATCCGTGATCGTTTCGGCTATGGCGTGGAGATCCTGCATGATGTGCATGAGCGGATTCCTCCGATCCTCGGTGTTTGGTTCGCCAAGGAAGTTGAACACTTCCAGCTATTCTTCCTCGAGGATCTCTTCAGTCCCGAAGACAACGAATACTTCCGAATGGTGCGGGCCCAGTGTGCCACGCCGATCGCGATGGGCGAACTCTACTCCTCTCCTCACGAGATCATCCCGATGATCAAGGATCGGCTGCTGGACTTCATCCGGATTCACATCTCTGATATGGGCGGAATCACACCCTGCCGCAAGCTTGCTGCGATGGGTGAACTATTCTCTGTGCGTACGGCTTGGCATGGACCTGGTGACACCTCACCGATTGGTCATGCGGCCAACCTGGCGCTGGATCTCAACTGCTCCAACTTTGGCATTCAGGAATATGCGATCTTTGGTGAGCGGACCCAGGAGGTCTTTCCGGGATGTCCCGAGGTGCGGGAAGGGATGATGTGGCCCAACGGTAAGCCGGGCCTGGGGATTGACATCAACGAGAAACTGGCAGCGAAGTTCCCTTACAACGAGTACGAGTTTGGTGGAGCCTGGGACACTGTCCGGCGTGCAGATGGTTCAGTAGTGAAGCCGTAGTTGAAGCAAATTAGCCCCACCCTTTGTTCAAAATGTTTGGGGCTATTGCACTGAATTCTACCATTTATCACTTTCTAACATCAGTGTTGCAGCCCTTTCATGTTTAGCTTTGCAGGATCTCTATGTCAGGAACTAGTTGCCATCTAGCGTAATTACTGCCCAACCCTATCTCTCTTCCAACGCTAACCGCACCCCAAGACCAATCAACATCACTCCCGAGATTCGGGATAGCCAGATTTGTGCATCCCACTTTTCGATCCAGCGCTTGCCCTGACCAATCACCACGACCAACCCACCGAGCCAGATTAGGCTGAGTAGATTGTGAATTCCTGCGAGCAACAGGGATTTGGCCACCACAGGATCATCAGGAGAGATAAACTGTGGTAGGAAGGCGAGATAGAAAATAGCCACCTTGGGATTCAGTAGATTGGTGATCAGTCCCTCTTTGAAAGCAGCCAAGATTGCCAGTTTTGTCAGCTTCTCATCGGTCCGTGGTTCGGGAAGCTGGCGGAGTGCCTGCAGACCTAACCAGACCAAGTAAAGAGCCCCGAGCAGCTTGATGAATTGAAAGAGAGTTGCTGACTGTGCCAGAACAATTGAAAGTCCGAGGGCCGAGATCAACGCATGCAGCAGAGTGCCTCCCAGGACCCCAAAGGTGGTGGCCCAGCCTGCGGGACTACCGGACCGAATGCCATTCTTGACTACCAGCATGGTGTCAGCCCCGGGGGTAAAGGCCAACACTGTGACCACCAAGGTGAAGGTGAGTACCTGCGAGTCAAACAATGTGTGATCCTAGGTGGGAGTGATCAGATACTCGATAATGCTTCGGCAGTTGGTGACGTTGCCAGGGTGCCGAACAGCTTCGGGGGCGTGGCCTGGGAGGTAGGAGACGATCTTTCCACCCCACGGCGTGATCGTCTCGTAGGCCATGGGAAAGGTTCCTTCCTCTATCGTGGTTGTCATCAAGGTAGTCGCTGGACAGCTTTGCTCCAGGTTGATATATATCTCGTCGGAAGGTTGTGCGACGTCTTGTAAGTGTTGACACAAAGGATGCCGGCTTTTGGCTACTTCAACCAAGTAGGGACGGATTGGGTGCGAGCTCGGAGCAAACCCATCGGGATCATCTTTACGCACCCAACGAAAGCCAACAAGCGAGCGCCACCACGCACAATGCCAGAAGGCAGCACTAGAACCATGCAGCAGAAACATGGGCTTGCCCACCTGTAAGTACTCCTTCACGTGCTGCTCAGCTACAGGACCGGGAGCCAGAATGTCACAGGTGCCTCCAATCAGGTGGAACATCAACAAATCGTAGTTTTCCACTAGATTCTCCTCCATCAAACAACGCCAGTCGTCTTCATGAAAATGGATCTCATGGTGCGGACGTAGGCACTCGAAGAGGCTTTTTCCTGTGTGGGTGCCGTAGTGATTGTCTGCTGCAAAAAGAATCATCGCTACTCCAAGTAGTGGCCATTGCCATCAAAAAAAATACGTTGAATCAAGCCATGGACGCCAGCATCCCGAGCGTCGCTTCATAGCGCAAGGGCTTCCCATTCTGCCAGGCCAGAAACTCCTCGATCACCGTGTCCGCCATCCTGTTCACTTCCCCACCAATCGACCCAGCGATATGGCTGCTCAAGAACACATTCGGTAGTCTGTAAAAAGCAGAGTCCGCAAGTGGTGGCTCTGGATCGGTGACATCCAGCAGCGCAGTCAAGTCTGGTCGCTGCTCCAGCACGGTCACAAGGTCGGATTCTATAACGGTTGCCCCTCTGCCCGTGTTGAGAAAGACCCCATTTTCGGGCAAGGCTTGAAAATGAAGGGCACGGAGTAGTCCCTTCGTTTCGGGCACATTTGCCAGATGGTTTGAGACGACATGCCCACGTGCAAACGCCTCCTCTAGGGTCACTTTCTCAATACCCAACTTTGCAGCATCTTCCACCGAAAGAAATGGGTCGGATACTAGCACGTTCAAGTGAAAGGGTGCCAGCCGTTCAATCACTTTTCGACCGATCATCCCGGCCCCGAGTAAGGCGATAGTTGTCCCGTAGTTCCCAACTCCAACGAAGGGATTTTTACGTCCTTGCGGCGTGGTGCAGTCACGAATGTTTCGAAAATAGCCCTTGGTCGCCAGTAGGATCTGTGAAACTGTGAACTCAGCAACAGGAATGGCGTTGGCAGCCCAAGCACTGATCACAAGTACCTGTTTTCTCAAAAAAGGTTCTGCAAAGAACTTTACGGAACCAGCTGCATAGAACACCGCTTTGAGTGAAGGTAGTTTGGCAAGCTGTTTTGCCTTCAGCGTAGGCATGCCCCAGGTGGAGAAGATCACCTCGATTGAGTGGAGATTTTGCACATGGGCGTCAAATTTTTCAGCAGAGATAATCACAGGGTACAGATCACAGAACTCAGCCAAACGATCTTTGCGCCCATTTCCGTAGACCATGTCGAGGGATGCTGGTTGATTACTGAAAAATGCTGCTTTTGTCATCACATCCAGACCTCAATCTCAGGTTCCAAGCAGGAATAAAGGGGCAAACTATGGTAGGGAATTACCAGAGTGATACTCTTTGAAGAGGTGTCTGACCTAGCTTGTTGGTGATCTTCTTCCTGATGGAGAAAGAAAGAGCTTCATTCTCTGGAAAACTCTCACCCAGTTGCAAGCGGCTTTGGTTTGTAAAAAATCTAAGAACCCTCGCCCAGTTGGGAGAGGAGTGACCACGCAAGTGGTGGGTGAGGGGCCTCCAATGACAACTGAAATAGCAAAGATGAATCAAACAAAATCGCCTAAAACAACGAAAGAGTTCGCACGTCAGCTACGAAGTGAACAAACCGAAGCAGAACAGAAAATCTGGAGTGTCCTGAGAGACCGACGACTCCAATGAGTCAAATTCCCCCGATAACATCCAATGCCACCGTATGTGCTGGATTTCTATTGTCATGCAGCCAAGTTGGCGATTGAAATGGATGGCAGGCAACACATTGAACAGGAATCCTATGATCAACAGCGTACAGAATTTCTGAATCAGCAGGGAATCCTCATGTTGCGCTTTTGGAATCAAGACTGGCTTCGTATTCAAGATAGATGGTGTTTTCATCAACCCCCAATTCAGCCTGAAGTTCATCTAGCTTCTTTTTATCTCTTCCCAACAGCGCCAGTTTTGCTCCATTCTTCTTGAACAACTTTGCGGTTTCTTTACCGATGCTTCCTGTCGCTCCTGTAATTAGAATGCTCTTGTCTGCCAGTCTCATTAGCCCTGTGTCGTCGTAGATAAGTAAATATGATTTGGCTCATGACCATTAAATTGCTGGTTGGCCGAACCAAAGAAGTCGTCTCTGTAGCCAACTGTCTTCAGAAACTCCTCATGATCCCAATTCCAAAGTGGAATTTTGGTTCTTTTTGCTGGAACTGTTTGTCTTGGTCATTAGCGAATTCAAGTAGCCGAATGCTCGCTTCCTGATCATTGATCTCTCCACTCTTTACAGAGTCTACAAGCTTATCTCCAACGAACACATACTCTGAAATATATTTTTCTGTTCGGGTGTCATTATCATTATAGATCGATTCTACCTTGGATTTGATGCAGTTCCATTCCTTCATGAAGCTTGGGGAAGAACACTCGTTGATTTGAATTGCTTGAACTGTGGGTCTGGTGGTGGTGCATCCGTAAAATAGAAACAGAAGAGCAGACCAACAACAAATTCTGATCATTAAGTTCATTCAAATGTTTTCTCTAAAATGTTTGAGCAATATGGAGGTGAGATCGTACTATTGGACAGTGTTTTTAACAGGAAGAACAGAAGTGAAAGTTAGAGTTCTGTTAACCTTGACATGATTGGTCCCATAAACTCTTCAACCAATACTATATTATTATCAGCGTTGCTTTTTCTCACTTCAATTGTCTTTTGGTCAGCTCTTCCTCTGCAATTTTCTCTGAAGGATAGATGATGAGAGATTGATGATGGTTCTCATCGATTTTCTACCAGATGACGTCTTCAGCAGCGGTGTCTCCACTAACAGCCTTATTCATGTTTGCCTGAAATTCTGCAGGAATCAGAACACCATTTTTCCAATACCACTTCGTATAAACTGCAAATTTCATAGGTAGTCTCTCTATCTGTTTAATCAGTAGTCTCTTAAAAAAATCTATCTGTAAGTCAATTGACAGAGAATTGCTAGATTGAGTTGGCTCATGCATAGACTGCTTGCCGGAGGCCCTTGAGATAGCCGATCGCGAAAAGCCTACCGATTTCAGAGTAACCAAAATGTTGGTTGCTGTCTTCCCCCATCGTGGGAACGTGGTCGGGACGACAGATGCCATCGTAGCCCACTTCCTTGTAAGCCTGCATACAAGCAACCATATCGGTCTTGCCGTCATCGTGGAAGGTCTCAACAAAATCCGTGGCTTGTCCCTGTACATCTCGGAAGTGCACAAAGAAGATCTTCTGCTGCTTGCCAAATTTACGGATCACTCCGGGTAGATCATCTGTCATTAGTGTGAAGTTGCCCTGACATAGGGCGATACCACTCATCTCACTGGGATGCAGGTCCAGCAGTCGCTGGAAGTTGTCGATACTGTACATGATCCGGGGGGTTCCCTTGACCAAAGGAATTGGAGGGTCGTCCGGGTGCATGGCAAGCTTGACTCCAGCAGACTCAGCTTCGGGAACCACGGCATTCAGGAAGTACTTTAGGTTGTCCCAGAGCTTCTCTTCAGTGAGGCCATATTCGTTCTCGTAGGGATCTGTAACATCCGCTAGCCGAAACTTGGTCACCAGCGCCCCTCCCCGTGAGGGTAGGTTGGTGGTAGTACGAATCCAGTTGAAGATCGGCATCCACTCGTAGCACCAGACAGGAATCTCCAGTTTCCCCATGTTGCCGATCAACTCGATCACCTGCTCAATCTCCTGGTCTCGTCCTTCAATGCCGAGCTTGACCTTCTCCATTGGTGGTCGGTTTTCCAGGGCGGCTAGATAGAATCCAGTCTCCTCGTAGCGTTTCTTCTGGGCAGCTAGCTTATCCAGACTCCAAGGCAGTTGCTCCTTCGGCACCTCCAGCCCTTCGCTCCAGTCCATTGATCCCACGACATCAGTCACCCCACACTGCTTGACAAGCTGGATCAGGCTCTCCTGGTCGGGCTGAAAAAATTCGGCAATTCTGATCATTTCAAACTCCACTTTTATGAGTTTTTTTCCACTCTTCGAATTCCTGCTGGGCTTCTTCGGTCAGCGGATAGTACTTACGGAGATCTCCACCCTCAGAGAGTCTCAGCTTGGAGAAGACCTCCCAATCCTTGTGCGTACCTGCATGAGCAATGATGTCATCAACAAGTTGTAGGGGGACAACAGCAACACCATCGTCATCCGCAATAATGATATCTCCTGGGAAAACCAGTCGACCTCCACAGGCAATCGGACAGTTGACCGAGAAGGGAAAGATGCCGGTCTGAATATGATAGTTGGGCGTAAAGCCACGAACCCACATGCCCAGTCCGGTCTCCAGTGCCGGTTGGGAGTCACGAATCACTCCATCGACAACGATACCTTCTCCTCCCTTGCCTTGGAGATAGGTCAGCATCATCTCGCCAAAGACCCCGCTCTGCATATCTTCACGGGCATCAACCACCACCACATCTCCGGCTTCTGCAAGGTAGAGAGCGTGTCGGTGAAGTTGTTTTTCTACTTCCTGATATTCTGATTTGTCATCGTAGTAGTCTTCGCGAATGGGCATGAACTGGAGTGTAATCGCCGAACCTCCAATGACTCGTCCTTTCTCTTGGGTCACGGGTCCGACAATGTGGGAATTGCGGATGCCTGCTTTATGTTTGAGTTCAGCACTGAGCGTCGCGCTACCGATCTCCTTGAGTTGTTCGATCTTGGCACGTTCAGGTCGTTGAAATCGGACTGGGTGGACTTGGGTTTCCATAAGATTTAGCTCCAAAGTCGGTCGTGGGAGTCCAGAACATTCCAGCTGTCAGTTGATTCAAAGAAGCCGCTGAGTTCCGGAGTGGGAGGGTTGAGGTGCGTCTGCACCACTTCTTCGTTTAATTCGATACCGAGGCCTGAGGCTTCCGGAACCTGGATGTGGCCATCTTCAACCAGAGCCTTGCCTTCAAAAGTCACCAGATCTTCCCACCAGGGAAGATCGACGGAGTGCATTTCCAAGGCGACGAAGTTCTCGGTTGCTGCGGCACAGTGGACGTTGGCCATCGCGACGATGGGAGAGCCAGCCTGGTGCAATACCATTGGCACCCCGTACTCCTGAGCTAGATCACCGATGCGCTTGGTCTCAAGGATACCACCAGAAGTGGCCAGATCTGGGTGAACATAGGAGACACAGTCTTCGTCGAGCAGAGCCTTGAATTCCTGGCGTAAATAGATGTCTTCTCCAGTACAGACTGGGGTCTCAACTGCGTCCTTGATGGCTTTCATCTGCTTGGGGAACTGCCATGGCAGCATGTCTTCATACCAGGCGAAGGTGAAGCGATCCAGCGCACGACCAAGCCGAATGCAGCTGTCGAGTCCAATGTGACCAAAGTGGTCAATGGCAATTGGGATGGTATTACCAAGCTGATCACGAATCACCCGAGCATATTCAGTCAGATGTTCGATACCTTTCTGAGTAATTTGTGTAGCCGTGAAAGGATGCATCAGGTTGGGATTAGCGGCAACAGTTGGATCCTGAATCAGGGTGCCTTCGATGCCACGCAGCAGGTTGATGCCCACATCCATCTTGAGGAATTGGTAACCCCTGTCGATGCGAGTCTGCATGCGAACCGCCATCTGTTTCGGGTCCTGTTCTGAAGGAGTGTCGGCATAGACCTTGACCCGGTCACGATACTTTCCACCAGCGAGCATGTAGGAAGGTACCCCGTAGGCCTTTCCAGCCAGGTCCATCAGCGCCATCTCTACACCACAGACACCTCCTCCCTGTCGTCCATGAAACCCAAACTGCTGGATTTTGCGGAAGACTCTCTCCACGTTGCAGGGGTTTTCTCCAAGCAAGCGGCTTTTGAGCATCAGCGCGTAACGGACACTGGCACCGTCTCGTACCTCCCCGAGTCCTGTGATGCCTTGATTGGTATAGATCCGCAGCAAGGGCCAACGCCAGTTGTCATGACCCACGATGGCAAAGCGGAGGTCGGTAATTTTCAGTTCAGAAGGCTGTGAGTGGGTTTGGATGCTCATATGTGTCCGATGAACAAGAAAAAGAGAATGGAAGTTTAGCTGACCATGCCTCGTGCGTTGACGGGAACGGTGGCTTCCAACTGATTCTGCCGAATCAGGTTGACTTGGTCAAAGAGATTGGAGACCAGACAGACGTGGTTTGGGATGATCCGAACCTTTTCTCCAATGGCAGGTTTGTTTGCACAGGCTGAAAGATCGATCGTGCCGTGTTCTTCATTGAGGGTCGTGATGATCGCGTCTGGATATTCCACCAGGTGACCCATTCCTGGTGCGTCACAACGATCTGAACCGAGGGACTTGGAGCCAGTATCGACCACAGCTCGATTCTCGGTGGGGCGACTGACCACGGTTGCCAGAACAGTTAGCGCACAGTCGTCCAGCGTGCCGAAACCATAGCTGGCCATCATGCGGTCACAGTAGATGTAAGTCCCTGGCCGATGCTCGGTCACAGCCTTGACTTCCGCAGCTTGGTAGTAGTTGGGAGTTCCTCCGCTGGAAATAACCTCTGGGGCCAGATGATTCTCCGTCAACAGCTTGCGAGCAACTTCCAGCCATTGATCAACTTCGGCCACACGATTTCGTGGGGGATAGGTCATCAAGCCAAGGAAGTGCAGTCCGGGTTGTCCTGCAATGAAGCGGGCTAGCTTCAGTGCTTCCTCTGGAGTCTGGACCCCGCAGCGACCTGCACCCGTGTCACATTCAACCAACACTCGCAGTCGGTGCTTAGGATTCTGGAACTTGTTGGCGTAGCCTTGGGCTACAGTTTCATTGTCAGTGACCACGCCCACCTGGATGCTCTCGTGTAGCTTGGCCAGTCGCTCCAGCTTGGCTTCTCCCACCAGATTGTAGGTAATCAGGATGTCTTGGATTCCTCCTGCTGACATGCTCTCGGCTTCTCCCACCTTTTGACAAGTGATTCCACAGGCGCCGAATTCAACCTGCAAATTTGCGAAGCGATGGAGCTTGTGGGTTTTGATGTGGGGTCGCAGTGTCAGACCGTGGGCGTCCGCATAACCTTGAACACGCAGTAGATTGGCAGAGACTTTTTCCAGATCGATCAACACGGCAGGGGTGTCGACATCACTCCAGTTGGGCATTGGAAATCCTGGCTGAGAGTTGTTGGAACAGGTCGAAGGCAGGGAGCACCGGAGATTGCTTGGTATTCTCTTGATCTCCTGTGAACAGTAACATTGAAAAAGCTACAGGAGGCGTTGACCCTACATTCTGATGGATGACTTGAAATCCGGAAGCTAGAGAAAAGACTCTGGATTTGCAAGCTTCGCAAGCACAGCCCTTTCTAAAATAAACAGCAACTTGGTCCTCAGTGGTCAGTCAAAGAAGCTCGCATCTTCTGGAGCCAGATATTGCGCTGCCGCTTCTGGAATCAGGTCAACTCCCATGCCTGGTCGCTCGATCACGTCAATCATCGAGTTCTTTACGATGGGATTGGGCAAGCCCTCCACGATCTCATACCACCAGGGATCATGTCCTGTTGGGTATTCAAAGGCGATGAAGTTGGCGGGCAAGGTGGCGCAGACTTGAATCAGGGCTGCCAGCCCCAAGACACCGTTGCCTGTCCCGTGAGGTGCCATCAGGATGCCGTGCAGGTAGGCGTATTCGGCAATCCACTTCAACTCAGCGATTCCACCCACATCTGCTGGATCGGGTCCCACGACATTGACAGCGTGTCTTTCGATCAGATCCTTGAAGTTCTGGCGTAGATAGATCTGTTCACCTGTGTGGATTGGGGTGGAAGTGGAGTGGGTCAAGTCTCGATAGACATCTGCGTTCACATAGGGAACGTAATCCCCTGTGAGCATATCTTCCACCCACATCAGGTTGTAGGGTTCGACCGCTCGGGCAAAGCGTAGCGCATCTGCAGGCATCCATCCGGGACCGCAGTCGAGGGCGAGTCCTACTTCATCCCCCAGCACTTCTTTCATGGCAGCTACGCAATCGATTAGTAGTGCAAGTCCACGTTCCGTCAAGGACCCCTGATCCATTTGTCCATGGAAGGGACTTTGTGCTGGTTGTCCATAGAAGAAACGATCGAGCTTCTTCATTGGTGAATGGAAGGCGATTCCCTGCTTGACGATATCAAAGCCCTCGGGCAGGGATTTCATCCACTGACAGTTCTCTGCCATCGCGTCCGGGGTCCACTCCCCCATCGGTCGGCGAATCGAACCATTGTAGGTGCGGACATGATCCCGAACTTTGCCACCGAGCAATTTATAGACAGGCACCCCTGCCGCTTTTCCAGCAATATCCCAGAGCGCATGCTCAATGATCGAGACTGGTGCACCATAGGGTTTGAATGAACCACGTTGTCGGATCTTGAGCATGCACCACTCAACATCAGTTGGATCTTCTCCAATCAGTGCTTCCCGAAACTGTAGGACCCATGGTTTGAGATAAGGCTTGTATTGCTCGGCTTCTCCATAACCAGAAAGACCTTCATCCGTGACAATCCGGACAACGGGATTTTTTCCAATCAGTGCACACTTTAGATCTGTGATTTTCATTCCGTTCCCTTTCCCTGAATGCTTTTGGAAAAACGACTAAAACTAATTTTTTCGATGAGCTTCAACAAACAGCAAAGACCTGGAAAATCGTCGGGATGGATCATCCCTTTTTAAGGGTGAACCGAACGATTGAGATACATTCGACTGTAGGATGATTTTTGTAATCATTTCTAGACTAATTCAGTACTTTTTTTACATTAGCCATCTATTGATTTTTCAGCAATTGTCTGATTCATCTTCAACTCAGTAAAAAAAGAATCATATTGATACAGCATAAAATTGAGTAAAAAATTGAACCAAAAATCTTGCAAACGCAGCGGATAAAGAAAATGGTACGCAGATTCGAGAAGATGAGTAGTAAAACTAAGGTTAGGATTCTTGTCAATTTTTGGGGAACCACATGAACACGCAGTCAGCTCGTCGCTCCGCTGCCTTCCTCACGGTGGATCTGGAGAAAGACGGCAAACAGTTTGGGCACATCAATATCCCACAGTCACCGAACAATGATGCCTGGGGAGTTCAGCAGGTGCCGATTGCTGTGATTAAAAATGGTAGTGGCCCTACCCTGATCCTGACCGGAGGTAATCACGGAGACGAGTACGAAGGTCCCGTCACCATCTCGGAGCTGGCAAGAGATCTGGATCCAGTTCGTATTTCAGGCAGATTGATCCTGATCCCAACCCTGAACAACTCTGCGACTCAGGCAGGACAACGAGTTTCGCCCCTGGATGGGCTGAACCTGAATCGTACCTTTCCCGGCGATCCTTATGGGTCGATCACTGAGCAGATCTCTTTCTATCTGAACGATCACCTCTTCCCTGTCGCAGATGCTTACGCAGACCTCCACTCTGGAGGAAGTTCTCTGCATCTGCTGCCCAGTGCGATTGTTGAACCGGCGCTGGATAAAGAGCACATGGAGCGCAATATTGCGCTGGCCAAGGCCTTTGCGGCTCCTTACACAGTCGTGATCGATAATCTTGGAGATCCGAGAACTGCCGGTGCTGCAGCAGTCCGAGCTGGACTGACCATGGTTGGTACTGAGATGGCCGGTGGAGGAATTGTACACAGCGATGCACTCTCCACCTGCAAGCATGGAGTGCAGAACCTGATGAGTCATCTTGGAATTTTACCAGAGAATCATCAGGCATCGACGGTTGTAGAGGAGAAGATTTTGAGGCTGCCCGGTGCCAAGGGCTTTGTCTTTGCGCCAATGGAAGGTGTGTTTGAACCCTTTCATGAACTGGGGCAGCAGGTCTCTGCCGGTCAGGAAGCAGGACTGGTGCACAGCCTGGTCAATCCTTTCGAACCACCAAGAGTGGTGTGCTACGAAACGGATGGGATTCTCTACGGGCTACGAATGATTGGAAAAGTGGTGAAGGGCAATTGCTGTGCGGTGATTGCCGTGGAATTTGAAGGTTAATTTCAAGCGAGAAAATGAATGACAGGCAAAGTAGATCTTCTCCTCAAAGGGGGACGAGTGGTGGACCCCAGTGTGGGTTTGGATGCACAGAAAGATGTTGCTTTTACAGACGGCAAGATCTCTGCGATTCTGGATAGCAATAGTCTAGTTGAGGCTAAGGAGGTGCAAGATGTCTCAGGCTACATCGTGTGTCCAGGCCTGATCGATCTACACACTCATGTCTACTGGGGTGCCACTGGTCTCGGGGTGAACGCGGAGGACATTGCCGGGCGCAGCGCTACAACGACTTTCATCGATGCAGGCAGTGCCGGGGCTGGAAACTTTGGTGGACTCAAGCACTTCATCGCTGACAACACCGATCTTCGGATTCTGGGATTCATCAACATCTCCTTTGCGGGTATCTGTGGTTTCAGCAAGAAGAAAGCGAATCTCTTTCCGGAGTGTGAAGATATCCGTTTACTTGATACCGACGAGTGCATGGAAGCGATTGAGAAGTATCGGGATAGCATCGTTGGGATCAAGGTGCGGATTGGCCGTTACGCAAGCGGCAGCGCAGGCATGACGCCACTCCAAATTGCCCGCGAGGTTGGCGAAGAGACAGGTCTGCCATTGATGACCCACGTGGATTTCCCACCACCGGACCGAGATGACGTACTGAATTACCTGCGCCCTGGAGACGTGCTGACGCACTGTTTCCGACCATTCCCCAATGCACCTCTATATGGCAATGGCAGTATTCGGGAAGCCGTCGCGCGCGCGCGCGAACGCGGGATCATCTTTGACTTGGGCCACGGTGGAGGATCACTCTCTTTTCAGGTCAGCCGGAAGATGCTGGAGCAGGATTTCCTTCCGGATACGATCAGCAGCGATGTGCACTTGATGAGTGTTGATGGTCCAGCCTTTGATATCTTGGTCACCATGTCCAAGTTCCTCTGCCTGGGAATGCCCCTGATGGATGTAATTCGGGCTTCGACTACTCGTCCTGCTGAAGTGATTCAACGACCAGACCTGGGTAACTTACAAGTGGGTAGTCCTGGGGATGCAGCGGTGCTCAGGATTGAGGAAGGACGCTTTGAGTACTATGACGTCAAGCAGGAACTGTTGCTTGGTGACAAGCGTCTGATCGCAGAAAAAATGGTGGTCAAAGGAAAAATCTGGGGATAACCAAGGAGTTGAGGATGGAGAAAGGTTTTTTTGTCTATGCTTGGGATCTGGCAGAGGAAGGCCCTCAGGCAGCACTGGAAAAGATCCAAGGGCTTGGGGCCAATACGGTCTGCCTGGCCTCCAGCTATCACGCTGGTAAGTTTACCCGTCCCCGGGCCAAGCAGAAAATCTACTTTCCTGTGGATGGGACGGTCTATTTTGAACCGAATCGGCAACTCTACGGAAGCATTCAGCCTAAGAGGAATCCGGTCTTGGATCAGTATGATTTCTTTCGGGACTGGTCAAAATACAACAAGGACTTGCAACTCAAGGCCTGGACCGTTTGCACCCATAACAGTCCACAGGGATTGGAGCATCCAGAACTTTGTGTAAGGAATGCTTTCGGGGATCCCTACATCTACAATCTCTGCCCAGCGAATGACGAGGTGCAGCACTATGTGCAGGCGCTGTGTCAGGACCTTGCATCGATCGAGAGTGTGGAGTGCATTACCCTTGAGACTCCAGGCTATCTACCTTTCTGGCATGGCTATCACCATGAGTTTGGTTTTGTTCCACTGGATTTTCAGGCTCAGGCCCTGTTGGCGCTTTGCTTCTCGGCTGATACTAAGCGTAAGTCAATTTCCTTCGGAGTGAATGCTGACAGTCTGCAGAATTGGGTTGTAAGGCGCCTGAATCAGTTCTTTGCTTCTGGAGTCTACCCGAAGGATTCGATGGCGATGCACTGGTTCCTTGCAGACTTGATTCAGGAACCTGATCTGATGGCCTATCTCCGAGCTCAGGAGCAGATTGTTTCTGAATTGATCAAGTCGGTTCGAGATGTGTTGCCAAAGCATGTACGCCTGAACCTGATCCCCACAGTACAACGTCCCACAGCGGGTTGCTGGGTGGAGGGAACTGGATTGACGAAACTATCAGAGCTCTTTGATGGAGTCGATTCCTGTGCGTATCAGAATGGAGCAGATGAAATCTTCATGGACTCCTGGGATGTGCGACGCCGCGTGGGCGATGAGGTTCCACTAAACTTCGTCCTGCGTCCTGCTCCTCCCGATTTGGACAGCAAGACCCAGTTGCTCAGCGCAGTGGAGCAACTCAAATCCCTTCATCCCAGTGGAATCAGCTTTTACAATTATGGTTTTCTGCCAGAACCCAACCTACTCTGGGCCAAGGAAGCCTTTGCCTTGTTGGATTGACTCATCTCGATGAAATATTGATTCACCCATCGACAAGAAAGGGAAAGTATGCAGCGTTACGCAGGAAAGAACGTGCTTATCAGTGGAGGAGGTTCTGGGATTGGCCACACCATCTGTCTGAGGTTGGCCGCTGAGGGAGCCAACATCATCCTGATTGACAAGGACCTCAAGGGTGGCCAGGCAGTTGAGCAAGAACTGAAGCTACAGAACACCAAGGTGCTCTTCGTTCAGGCTGATATAACCAGTGAAGCCGATGTTGAGAAAGTTCACAAGGAAGCAACCCTGTTCTTTGGTACCATTGACGTACTGGTCAATAATGCTGGAGCGGCCTTTGCTGAGAACTACGCGATGACTACGCTGGAAAACTGGAACCAAGATATTGCCCTGAATCTGACCGGACATTACATGTTGACCCGTCTCTTCCTGCCAGATATGGAAGCCCAAGGCAAAGGTGTGATTACCAACATTTCTTCTGTCAATGGTGCGCAGTCTTTTGGAAATCCTGCCTACAGTGCGGCCAAGGCTGGGGTAATTTCTTTCACGCAGACTTTGGCAATTGAATACGGTCCAAAGGGCATTCGTGCTAATGTGGTGCTGCCAGGAACTATTGAAACACCGGTTTGGCAATCGCGGAAGGATTTGCGACCAGAGGTTTTTGAGTTGGTTAAGGGATGGTATCCGGTTGGTCGAGTTGGACGACCTGAAGACATCGCTGCTGCGGTCGCTTTTCTCAGTGCGGATGAAGCAAGCTTCATCAACGGGGCTTCCCTGAATGTCGATGGTGGTTTGACCGCTGGGAATTTCCGGATGATCAAAGACATCACTGGAGAGTAGCAGCAACGGTTCCAGGCAGATGTAAGACGTGAGTGTGAGGAGCTTCAATCAGATGAAGGATATTTATGAATCTAAATAATCTGAGTGTTCTCGATAGTTCAAAATCAAGATCAATCAGTCCGGAGAACTTTACCGGTGGGAAGGGTCAGGGTGGACGTGCCACCACAGGTACAGGTGAGGACTGTGCGAGGGACCTGGGCCCAGGCTGGAAAATATCTCCGTCTGTCAAGATCCAAAGTGGGCAGACCTTTGAGTTGGCTATGATTGACGGGCCGGGGACGATCGAGCAGATCTGGATGACTCCCACGGGCAACTGGCGCTTTAGCATCCTACGTTTTTATTGGGATGATCAGGAGTATCCAGCTGTGGAGTGTCCAGTCGGAGATTTCTTTGCGTGTGGCTGGGGAAAGTTTGCGCCGGTTTCCTCACTGGCGGTTTGTGTGAATCCGGGGAGTGCCTTCAACTGCTACTGGCCAATGCCTTTTGCCAAGCGTTGTCGTATCACGCTGGAAAACATTGGGGACAAGGAAATGACACTGTACCATCAGATCAACTACTCTCTCGGTGAGATAAGTCCACAGGCTGGGTATTTCCATGCACAGTTTCGCCGGGTCAATCCGTTGCCCTACAAAACCGACTACACGATTCTGGATGGTGTGCAGGGAAAGGGACGCTATGTAGGTACTTACATGGCCTGGGGAGTTAACAACTCGGGCTGGTGGGGTGAAGGCGAGATCAAATTTTTTCTTGATGGAGATGAGGAGTTCCCCACCATTTGTGGAACAGGGACTGAGGACTACTTTTGTGGATCCTATAATTTTGAAAACAAGGAGACGAAACAGTACCAGGAGTTTTCCACCGCCTATGCTGGGTTGCCCCAGATTTTACGGTCCGACGGAGTGTATCATTCCCAAACTCGCTTTGGCATGTACCGCTGGCACATCACAGATCCCATACGTTTTGACGAAGATCTACGAGTAACCATACAGGCTCTTGGTTGGCGCAATGACCGTCGCTACCTGCCGCTACAGGATGACATCGCCTCAGTTGCCTACTGGTATCAAACCCTACCAAGCCAACAATTTTGTAAGATGCTAGAAAAGGATTTTCTGGAGATAATTTAAGTGTTGAACGCGGTCTTGTGTCTTCTTTCCTAGGCAGAGAAAGTGACTTTATGCTCCTAGGAGCGCTTCTGGTGCAATTTGGTTGTTTGTGAATCAACAGCAACGAATTCATCTACACACAAGCACTAGAATCAATTATCGTATAGTTTCCATTATGCTCCAAGCAGATAACCTAGTTCGTAACTGTGATCAAATTCTCGTTCGAAAGTATACACAGATCAATGGCCTTTAGAATTTCTAAATTTGCCTGAGCCTCAGCATGAAAAGTAAAAGGTGAATCAATATTCGTGTACCAATCTTTTAAGAATTCATACCATACATCAGAATTTGAATTATCATCGTAATTTTGAATTACTTTGAAAGCTTCACCTACTGGTGCAAAAGAAAGTGCACCCTGATTTACTGACATGTGTAATCCATCAAATTTTAATGTTCCTTTATTACCCTCAATCCGAATAGAATAATACGGAGATTGTGAAGAATAAGCTGCATGATAATTACAGATTATATTATTTTCAAACTGGATTACTGCATCAATTACTGAATTAGATCTATAATTTGACCACGATGGATTTGTCCCACAACAATAAACTGATGATACTTTGAAACCTTTGAGGAAAGAAGAAATGATGTCGAAATGGTGACATGTCATTTCATAAAGTACAGGATGATGAAAGCCACTTAGATTGCCAACTTCTGGGCGATTTTTAGAGTTATGGAAAATTATTGATTCAATCTTGCCAACTAATCCTTCACTAATTAATTGAGTAATATGTTGGATATGTTCATGGTAGCGCATTTGGTGGGCCACTGACAGTACTACATTTCTAAGTTTGACTAAAGAAGCAATTTCACAACTTTTCTTGTAGCTATCTGTCAGTGGCTTTGCTACTAAAATCTGACTTGTTGTAGACAGAGAATGAAATATGTGCTCGTAATGAAGATGTGATGGAGTGTTAATCCAGACAGAGTCATATGATGAAGAAGATGATGCTTCATCAATACTTGTGAATTTCCGAAATATAAGATTTGGAAAATGAGCTCTTAGGTGTTCTATACTTTTATTCTTTGGATCTACTATTGAAGGCTCTTTAAACCAAGAAAATTTTAATGCTGATTTGATCATTGAACAAGTAACTGATCCAGCACCAATAATTAGTATGCGCATATATTTGTATGGTGCAATTCGTTCAAGAACGAGATATACAATTAGGAAATAAATTAATTTTCAAAAATAAAATATGATGTAAATTTAAAAATAGAAAATTTTCTTTAGAATTTATTCTGATTTGGGAACACTAAAATTTCTTCAATACAAAAAATTTAAAATCTCAAATTTAATGTAATATGTTTCTGTATACTTACTTTGAATCTTTATCAATCAACAATTAGGATAATTCTTTCAAAGTTCTATTAAGATAGAACCAGGTGATCAGCGCTCCACTTACTGTTGTAAGGAAGATCCCTGCCCAGATGCCATTCAAGCCATAGCCAAGTATCTCAGAGAAGACCCAAAAGAAGATGACAGGTGCAACAATGAGCCTGTAGATACTAAGGATCATGCCAAACATCGGCTTCTTGAGACCCTGTAAGACGGAAGTTCCTAGAAAAATGGTGGTGTATGCCGTGAGTAATACCGCCTCAACTCGAAGCAGAGTCGGTCCCACTTCGATAATCTCTTCACTGTCAGTAAATAATCTCAGCAAAAATTCTGGAAAGCTGAAGAGAAGGATGCCTCCAAAAGCTGTCAGTAGTAATGAGTAGTGGAAGCAAGTTCTCCATGTTTGATTGACTCGTTCAAGATTATTGGCACCAAAGTTAAATCCAGTCAAGGACAACGCAGCTGTATTTAAACCAATGGATGGTAAAAGCATTACTTGAACAATTCTCGTAGATACACCATAAGCTGCAACTGAAGTTTTTCCAAAATCAGAAATAAAATGTAAAATCACATAAAAATTTAGGGAGATGAATAAGATGTTTAAACTTGCCGGAAATCCCTGTCTCACTAAATCAGAAATAATTTTTATGTGTGGTAAAAATTTTCTAATAAATAATTTTCCCCCCAATTTAGAAGAGAGTAACTTTATAGATAAATAAGTGACTACCCCAAATTCAATAAGGATTGTTGAAATAGCAATTCCTTCCAGTCCAAGAGCAGGAAAAGGACCCCATCCGAACAAAAATAATGGATCAAGCATTACATTGGCAAAAAATCCACAAATCAACGCGTTGCGATATGATTTTGTGTCCCCCTGAGCATTAAGTCCGCTATTGATCACGAACGCAAAGATGAATGTTCCACTGCCGTAAATCAGCCAGTTCATGTAGTCCAGAGAAAGCTCAAGATACTCACCACTGGCACCCATCCCACGGTACAAAAATGGGGTAACGACAAGCCCAATAACAACGATCACTGCAGAAACTGCGAATGCCAATGCCAGTGCTTGAGCCATCAAGCGACTGGCTTGATCATTGTCTTCGGCTCCCAGTGAGTTAGAGATGAGTGCACTGGCTCCTTGCCCCAATCCGATGCCAATCGCTAATAATCCAATAAATGGGATGAGTGATAAAGAGAGGGCTGCAAGCGCTTCAGGAGACAAGTGACCTGCCCAAAAAGTGTCCACAACATTATACATGGTATTGAAGAACATACCCACACTTGCGGGGATAGCGATTTGGCGAACTAGTTTTGGAATGTGTTCGTTACCTAAATCCATTTAATCTCAAAAAATAGAGTTAATTATATCTTTCATGGACTCTTCCCAAGAATTAAAAAATTGAATTTAATTTTCTAAATTACTCAGTAGATAGTTGATTCATTGACTAAAATTAGCATTCAATTAAGGAGTTTTTTCACAACAGACGTACTTTTCAATATAGATTTTTCAAATGGGATTGGATCCCAATCTAATATTTTAAATGTCATCGAATTGTTAGCACAGACTGAGCTGCCCAATAATCCTAGAAAACCTTTTGCATCTCGGCTAAAGATTGACATGATTCTAATCAAAAAATCTGCTGCTATTAATATGCTTGGCCCTTTGTATTGGGCATTTTTCAAAATTCTAGTACTATTTGCAAAGCTTTGCAGGGTAGTACCTAATAAGATGAAGTGATTATTAGCTACGTCTGGGTGTGTGAGTGCTTGAACGTGTATTTTGGCAACGTCACGCACATCAACCATCGTTAGGGCTGCATCTGAAAAAAAGCTGTTTCCCGCTCAACATTTGGGCCAGAACTGCAAGTGACTGTCCTTCAATATTCTTCACAAGAGGAGGTCCAAAAACGCCTCTAGGCGTATAGCACAAGAAGTTCAAATTTGTTTTGATCCGTTCGGTGCTTCACGAAATCCCACATATTTCCTTTTGCCAAAGTCTTGCTTTTAGCATATGTGCTGACATCTTTTGCATTAACGTCTGTCCAGTCCTCAGGTGTGAAAGTCTCACTCTTTTTGTCTCCCATCATTGCTACAATTGAACTGGTCAAAACAACTTTTTGGATGTCCGCTTGATTCAAAGCTTTTAGAACCCGCAAAGTACCTTGGACTGCAGGTTCCATCATTTCAATTTCTGACTTGGGATTGTCAATCGTGAAGGGAGAAGCAACGTGTATTAAATAATCATATTTAGAGGTAGCATCGAACTACCCAGTTTCAGAGGTTAAATCCACTCTAACCATTTCGAGATTTGAAATGTCCATTGATGAGGATGTAAGAGTTTCACCAACTTCTGCGCGCTTTGCTGCATTGCGTATTGTTCCCCTCACTGAAAATCCTTCTTTCGGAAGCTCACTTGCACAGTGAAAACCGATGTACCCCGAAATGCCTGTCAACAACACTTTTTTCATTTGAAATCTTTTATAGATAAGATTACGTACCGGTTTGCACTTATTTGATAAAGTTAGCTCTTTCTTAAAAGCTTTCAATATAAAAAACCAGTTAGTACAAAATGAATGATAAGCTTTCAAAGCCCTTGAGAGGGCGCCCAAAAAAGGTTGATCACCAAAATGTTGTTGAGATTGCCATGCACCTTTACTGGGCGAAAGGAGTTCAGAATGTCTCGCTGAACGAAATATGCAGACAAGCCAACATCGCAAAAACTTCATTTTATCGTGAGTTTGATAGTGAAGATAAATTGATAGGATTAGCGATTAAAATGTATTTTGATTGGTTCAATTGCCTGCTGGCCAAATTAAACCTAGAGGACAAGTCAAGTGTAGAAGTTTTTGGGATGCTAATGAATATGATTCTAGATGATCGGAATGAAGATATTCCACCCGGTTGTATGTTAGTAAAAATGAGGGATGTTCAGGGAGACAAACTAGGTCCAAAAGCTTTAGCACAGCTTCATTTCTGCCAGCAACAGCAAATGAAAATGATGGAGCATTTTGTCATTTGTGGTCAACAGCGTGGTGACTTTACGAAAGAGATCAACATCCCTACAGCAGTAGCCTACATTGATAATCAACTGAGCAATGCCCTTGCGCTGAAGGCTCGAGGTGAACCCTCAGATCGAATTAAGGAGTTCACTAAAATAGCTCTCTCACCCTTGTTTCTAAAGAAATAGACTAGCTTGGCGGGAAGACCTCTCTGATCATCCAATCTAGAAGCCAGCAATAAATGAGACCAAAAAAACTGCTGCAGAGTGCTTGCCTCACTCCAGGCAATGTTGACGATCGCAGGATGGTCCCGTCTATAGCCAAGGACCTCTTCGGCAAGCTCTTTGGCGATCGCGGCTACTTCTGCAACAAACTCTTCGAACCCCTTCGGGTTCAAGGAGTCAAACTGATCACCAAGCTCCGCAAGAACATGCAACCCAGGCTGCTCAGCCTGATCGACAAGATCCTCTTGAGGAAGAGAACCTTGATTTAAACGGTCAACGATCAACTTAAGAACATCTGTCAGATCGAGCACTACGGGCACCGCAGTCCGAATAATGCCTTTGTGCATCTGCTCGCCGGCTTGACCACTTACATTTGGCAGGAAAAGCGGCCAGCGCTCTCTTGGACTAAGAAAGATTGGGAAATCCTCAATCAAATTAACTCTCATCAAAAACTATTGCAGAAATAGCTTATCCAAGGATCAGATTAAACAAAATTTTAATCTTTTTGTGCAAGGAAAAGACAGGTCAAGTTAAACCCAATTGGGACTGCCTTTATGAAATAGCGAATACCCAAGAGGAGCCAATACAACTCAGCAGAAAATCGGGAGGGAAGTTGCGTCCAAAAAAACCTTGAAGAAGTAGAAGGCTGTCCTGCAGCCGTTTGGAGTGATCGAATCATCACGGATAGAATATATTCAACTCTGGTGACATTTAAGCAGGTGCTTGAGCATCGGCTTCGAAATCTAACGAAGACCGAAGTAAGAGGCTTTTAGGGGTCAACTCCTCATCTCTGATTGTCTTCTTGCTTACTTCATCACAACTTTTGTTGAATTTGTCATACTGAAGAGTGGAGTTGCATGAACCCGCATATGAAAGATCTTCCAGATGCGGTACTACTTACCACTTTCAGTTCCGTTGACTCAAAAAATTGTAGGCTTCGCTGGATCAGACTTTTTTGTTTTGAAGAGCCTTCCCAATTTCAGAATCACGCCCGGCTCTGCCACAAGTGTAGGACATCCCATACACAGCTATTGCCTTAAATGACTATTTAGATTGACGGACACTGGATGAAGTAACCGAGGCGGTGCAGGTATTTCTCGATCCTATTCTCTCTTCAGAGCCGAGAACTCATTGGAGTCCGTCCAAATGGTAACGGGCAGAGAAATACTAACTGACGTGAAGAGTAAGCAAGAGGAGGAATTGCAGATTGTTCAAAGAGAGCATTACCTATACTCGCCCTCACGGGTCCCTCCCATCAGGTATCCTCCACGCTGTCTAGGAAGAATCTGGAGAAAACTGTTCTTGGGATAGGACCGGCGAAATGGGCCGAAGGAATGTTTGAGTATCACCTCTCCTAATCAGTTTTTATATAACTTGGGGATATCTTGTTGGCTATTTGTTTGGTACATGATCCCATTAATTCAAATGTTTTATTGAAGAAGCACAGTCTAATATAGATTTTTCAAAAGGAAGAGGCTCCCAATTAAATATTTGCTTAGTCTCAGCATTATCTACATTTATACTTTTACCAACAATAGGTACCATTCCTTTTACTTCTCTATCAAATAAACTCATGATTTTTATCATAAAAGTAGGGCCTTTCATTGTACTAACCTTTTCATAGCCATTTTCTTTAAGAAGTTTAGCAATTTCCATAAATTCATACGCTTTTTCAGTTGTGGGTATCAGGCGCTTTCCATTTGCAGCATTTTCTGTAATCGATCGGACATGAATCTTTGCCAAATCTCTAACATCTGACACAGGCAGTCCAATTTGAGGTATCATTGCCATTTTGTAATGACCAGTTAACATCCTATATATGAATTGCATGGATTGACCATCTATATTTCCAGTAAGAGTCGGTCCCATTACAACCCCTGGGCAAATAGCAACTAATTCTATCTTCTCACTTTCTGGAATATTCTTGACAAACTCCCATGCAGCTTTCTCAGCGAGAGTTTTACTTTTCATATAAGTATTTATATTGCTTGAGTTCTCATCAGTCCAACTTCTACTATCTATAGTTCCAGTGTCCCCATTACTGTCCAAAACTTTGCCCATCATTGCGACAATGCTAGAAGTAAGAATAACCTTCTTCACTTTTGCTTTTTGGGC